>JBJKPV010000157.1:0-7721 GCA_046706015.1 Allostellaceae bacterium
GATTGGCGGTTTCCAGTCGACGCGCTTTGCTTTGACAGGATGTCGGCGAAGGATCAGGCGGTCATCGCGCGGCCGCTCCGGCGCATTGCGAAGCGAGCGGCCATGGCGATCCGGGGACATTGCGCGAGCCCGGTGCGTCCTGGATTGCCGCGTCGACCCTCTGACGGCCGGCGCGCAATGACGGACGCGTGATCTTTCAATTCCCTGCTAGGCTGGAACCCTCCCGCCGCGCGCGGCGCGCGCGGCGCGGCTCTCTCCTACGATCGGTCGTCGCCGCGTGAGCCGGAACGCGGCCGCCCCCGGCCTGGCCGTGCCTTCGACCTTCCCGGTTTCTTCTTCGCCGCCGCGGCGCGCTTTGGCGGCAGGCTCATGGCGACGGCGACGCCGCGCTCGACCCAGCGCGCCAGCGCCGCGTCGCTCCGGTAGCCGGGCGGATCGACCAGGACGAAGCCCCGCGCCCGCCGCCCGGCGAATTCGAGCGGACGCAGATGCGGCTCTTGCAGGGCGCGCGCCTCATCGTCGCGCCCGATGCGGATCATCACCGCCGCGCCGGTAACGCCGCAGCACATCGTGCCGCGGAGCATGAAGCAGATCCCGCCCATCATGTTCTTCGCGACCACGCCGCGCCGCCGCGCCAGGGCCCGCCGCACGCGCTCCGCTATTGCCGCGTCATAAGCCACGCTCAGGCCTCGCCCATGGAGGCAGACACCGCGCGCTCGGCGAGCCGCGTTGGGCTCGTGTCCGGGCCAGCGGCGCAACCGCCGCCGTCGGCCGGCATGGCGCTGCCGCTAGTGGCGTAGATTTGACATTCGCTACCCTGGTTGGCGCGAGTACCGAAAGCGAAGCCGCACCCATCCGTCGTCGAGCTCGCGCGCGACCAGCCCGGGCGACGACGGAAGAACGCCATGTGACGATCGCAGCGGTCGCAGTGATGCACCCCACCGCGCCATCGCCGCTGGCCGGCGCGGCGCCCTTCTCATCATGGCCCATACTCTTTCCCGCTCGCTCGTCAGTCGACCGGGCTCAAAGCTTGCCGGAAGCCCGCCTCTTCTTCCAGCTCGCGGCGCCCTTGCGCTGCCGTCGGAACGGCGCCGGACGGGATCGGGCGTCCTTCCGGCGAACCGTCACCGGGCGCGGCGGCGCGGCGACGGCGGGAGGCTGAAGAGGATCTGAAAGCGGGGAGGATATGGGTGCGGCGCCGCGGCCATCGAGTGCCACGGCGCTGCACCGCCTTGCGCGGTCAACGATGCGCGAAGATGTTCATGACCTGGATCATCGCCGGGCCGCCGAGCACGACGAAGAGCGCGGGCAGAATGAAGACGATCATCGGCACCGTCATCATCGCCGGCAGCTTCGCAGCCTTTTCCTCGGCGCGCATCATGCGCTCGTCGCGGAACTCGGCCGAGAGCACGCGCAGCGAGTTGGCGAGCGGCGTGCCGTAGCGCTCGGTCTGGATCAGGCTGTTCACCAGCGCCCGCAGCTTCGACATGTTGGTGCGGTTGATCAGGTTGTTCAGGGCTTGGTGCCGGTCGGGCAGGAAGCCGAGCTCGATCGAGGTCAACGACAGCTCTTCCGCCAGCACCGCCGAGGTGCCGGAGATTTCGCGTCCGACGCGCGTCATGGCGGCGTCGAGACTCAACCCCGCCTCGGCGCAGATGACGAGGAGATCGAGTGCGTCGGGCAGCGCCTTGGTCATCTCCTTGACCCGCTTGTCGGCCGTGTTCTTCACCCAGATATCGGCGAAGAAGAAGCCGAGGATGAAGCCCCCCGCGACGATGGCGAGGCGCATCCCCATTTTGCCGGCGGCAAAATTCGTGAAGCCCAAAAACATCAAGGTGCCGCCGCCCAGCACGAAGGGCAGCACGGCCTTGGCAAAAAGATAGATGATGACCGCGTCGCGCGAGCGCCAGCCGGCCCGCGCCAGCCGCATCGAGATCTGCTCGACATGGTCGCCGCGCATCAGGTTGAGCTTCATCACCAGTTGGCGCATCACCGACACGCTCGAGGTGCGCAAATCCTTGCTCGCGCTGTTGCGGCGGGCCTGTGCATTGGCGCGCAAGACGTTGCGGCGCTGCGACAGGGCGCGGACGCGTGCCGCCATCGGGTCGCGGATCACGAGCCCGTTCCAGACGGCGAAGAGCGCCATCAGGACGCACAAGGTTGCCGAGGCGATGACGATGTCGTCGCCGCTGACGTCGAAGGGGATGAAGGAGGCCAGGTTCATATCTCGAACTTTGTCATGCGGAACATGGTGCCGACGCCGACGACCATCGAGGTAAGGCCGGCGCCGAGGAAGATGTTGCCCTTGGTGGTGTTGAAGAGAACCATGCCGTAATCCGGACGGATCATCATCAGCACGCCGAACATCACGAAGGGCAACCCGCCGAGGATCGAGGCGCTGGCGCGCGCCTCGCCCGTGAGCGCGCGGATCTTGAGCTTCAGCTGCTTGCGACGGCGCAGGATGTTGCCCAGATTCTCGAGCGTCTCGGTCAGATTGCCGCCGGTCTCCTGCTGCACCGAGAGGCTGATCGCAAAGAACCGGAATTCGGGCAGGTTGATTCGCTCGGCCACCGCCCAGAGCGCCTGATCGAGGGTCATGCCGACGCTGTAGGATTCGATGATGCCGCGGAATTCGACGCCGACCGGCGCCGGAATCTCCTGGCCGACGATCTTCATCGATTCGGTGATCGGCAGGCCCGAACGAAGCCCGCGCACGATCAGGTCGATCGCCTCGGGCAGCAGCATCACGAACTTGTTTCGCCGACGCTTGATCATGAAGCCGACGATCATGTGCGGCAGCAAGAGGCCGAGCGCGATGGCGAAAAGGACGCTCTCGAGCAGGGCGAGCTTGATGAAGCTGAACACGACATAGGCGAGGACGCCCAGGAGGATGTTCGCGAGGATATACTCACCGAGCGAGATTTTCTTGCCGGTGGCGGCAAGCCGCGCGCGCATCTTGGCCGGGCGCGGCACCAGGCGCTTGATCAGCAGATCGAGGCTTTGGATCGAGCTGTCGGCCGTGCTGCGCCGCAGGCTCGGACCGCCGCTCGCGCCCTCATGCGCCAGCGCCTTTCCGCTCGCGACCCGCGCCACCCGGCGCCGCAGCCGCTTTTCGTCGCCGCTCAAGGCGGTGGCGAGCATGAAGAGCAGCGCCAGCGCCGTCAGCAGCATGCCAATGCCGAAGAAGAGCGTGGCGAAATCGGCCTGGGCGAGGAGGTTTCTCATGCGATGGTTTCCATCAGCGCCTTGTCGAGGCCGAAATAGGCGGCCTTCGGCATGAAGTTGGGACGCAAGCCCGAGGAGAGGAACCGGCCGGTAAGGCGGCCGTCCGGGGTTTCGCCCTCGACCTCGTAATGGAACAAATCCTGCGTCGTGATGACGTCGCCCTCCATGCCGATCACCTCGACCACATGGGTGATGCGGCGCACGCCGTCGCGCATGCGGCTGACCTGGACGATCATGTCGAGCGCGCTCGCGATCTGGGTACGCACCGCCTTCGAGGGCAGGTTGATCCCGGCCATGCCGATCATGTTCTCGAGGCGGGTGAGCGCCTCGCGCGGCCGGTTGGCGTGGATGGTGCCGAGCGAGCCTTCGTGGCCGGTGTTCATCGCTTGCAACATGTCGACCGCCTCGGAGCCGCGCACCTCGCCGAGGATGATGCGGTCGGGGCGCATACGCAGCGCGTTCTTGACCAGATCGCGCATCGTGATCTCGCCATTGCCTTCGAGGTTGGCGGTTCGGGTCTCGAGCCGCACGACGTGCGGCTGCTGCATTTGAAGCTCGGCCGCGTCTTCGATGGTGACGATGCGCTCGCCGGAGTCGATCATCTGGCTGATGGCGTTGAGGAGCGTCGTCTTGCCCGAGCCGGTGCCGCCCGAAATCAGGATGTTGAGGCGGCAGCGCCCGGCGATCTTCAAGAGATTCGCCATCGCGATCGAGATGTTGTTTTGGCGGCTCATCACGTCGAGCGTGATCTTCTTCTTCGAGAATTTGCGGATCGAGATCGAAGGGCCGTCGATCGCGAGCGGCGGGATGATAATGTTGACGCGGCTGCCGTCGGCGAGGCGCGCGTCGCAAAGCGGGCTCGATTCGTCGACGCGGCGACCGATCGCCGAGACGATGCGCGTCGCGATGTTCATCACATGCGCGTCGTCGCGGAAGCGAATCTTGGTCAGTTCGAGCTTGCCGCCGCGCTCGATATAGATCTGGTCCGGCCCGTTGACCATGATATCGGTGATGCCCTCGTCCGCGAGCAGGGGCTCGAGCGGACCGAGGCCGACCATGTCGTTGACGAGCTTGGTGACGAGATTGCGCTGCTCCACCGAATTGAGCTGGATCTTCTCTTCGATGGCGATCTCGGCGACGACCTCGCCGATCTCGCGCGCGAGCTCGTTGCGTGGCAGCGCCGAGGCGGCGCTCACATCGATGCGCGAGAGCAGCTTCGGCTGGATGCGTTCCTTCGCCTCTTCGATCGGATCGGATCCGGCCGGCACACGCGCCGGTCCCATGTCTTGCGCGACTGGTACGCCCGCCGCCGACTTGGTCCCGAGGAGATGATTGATGAGATAGCTGACGAGATCGCGCTCGTGCAGCGGATCCGCCTCGATGCGTTTCTGCTCGAGCCAGGCCTTCGTCACCTCGCTAACGCGCCCGGCGAGCTCGCCGCGCGCCATCGATTTTGCATCTTGCGGCGGGATGCGCTCGCGCGCCAGCGCCAAAAGCTCGGCCTTGGCTTCGCTGAGCCAGGACGGCTCGGCCGGCGCGGCTTCGCCCGCACCCTGCGCCGGCGCCGCTTGCGCGGTGTCGGTCGCAGGTACGAGCCGAAGCGCCGGCGATCCCTCCCCCGTCCTGCGTCCGAAGCTCATGTTTTACCCAGCCGTTGCGACCGACTGCTGGGCACCCGGCTCCGCGCCTTTGGCCCGCTTGCCGGAGAACCAGCGCGCGAAAAGCCCGGTCTGCTGCGCGGCTTCCTTGTCGAAGGAGGTGGCGAGCCCGCGCAACGCGGCGACGGCCTTGCTGCTCGGCGCCGCCTTGGGAAGCGGCTTGCCCGAGTTGAGGGCCTGGAGAACCGCGGCGCGGTCTTCTGGAATGACCGCCGAAAGCGTCGTCTTCAGCGATTTCTGGACTTCTGCCGGCGCGAGCTCGCTCTTCTTATAGGCGCCGGCGCGATTGCCGACGACGGAGCACTTGGCGTTGGGCGCGGCTTCCTTGGCGAGCGCCATCAGGCGACCGGCGTCGCGCAGACCCGCGAGCGAGAAATCGGTGACGACGACGATGTGGGTCGCCTCGGCGAGCGCACGGCGCACGAAGTCGGCGCCATGCCGCGGCACGTCCATGACGATGCGCTCGGAATCCCGCCGCGCCTCTTTCATCAAAAGCTCGATCGCGCCCGGGCGCGCCTCGGCCACCGCATCGAGCGGTTCCTCAGAGGCGAGCAGGCTCAGATGGTCGTCGATCCGCGTCGCCGCGCTCGACACGAAGAGGCTGTCGATGCGCTCGGGATTGGCGAGCACTTCGCAAAGCCCATGCGTGGTCTCGACGTCGAGCGCCAAGCCCGCGGTTCCCCAGCGCACGTCGAGAGCGATCAGCATGGTGCGGCGATGCCCCTCTTCGGCGAAGAGCCTGGCCAAGGTCGTGGCGACGGTCGTCGCGCCGACGCCGCCGCGCGCGCCGATCACGGCGAAGACATCGCCGCGCGGCTTCGCGCTCTTCTCCTGCCCGGTGGTCGTCGGTGCCTGGGTCGCGGTCATCAGCGCATGGTTGAAGGCTTCGGCGGTCACCGGCTTGACCAGATAATCGGCCACGCCCGCGCCGCGCAGGCGGCGATAGAGCGACACGTCGTTCACGTCCCCGATCGCGATCACCGCGGTCCCGGGCGTGCACACTTCGGCGAGGCGGTCGAGCGCCTTGACCACGTCGGGGCAACCGACCAGGTCGACGACGAGCACGCGCACCGACGGGTCGCCGGCGAGATGCACCGTCGCTTCGGCGACGCCGCCGGCGTTGACCGTGGCCGCAGGCCAGTCGGCGCCGAGCGCCGCGTTGAGCGCGGCGCGCGTCTCCTCGTCGCGGACGAAAGCGGCGAGGACGCTCGACGACGCCGGGTTGATCGGCGCAAGATTAATCGGCATCAAATTCATTGCGGTCAATTCCCACCTCCGGCGCTACCGAGCTGCGATTCGAGCGGCTTCATGAGCGCACCACTCCGATATTGCTCCACGCCGCGGGCCGCGAAGGTCCCGTCGGCGGCACCAGCTGGCTCGCCGTGAAGGAGATCCGCCGGATTGGCGACCATCAGCCCGAGATTGGTCGCGCTCGCACAACCGTAATTGCTCGCCTCGGTATTGGCGAAATCGTCCGTGTCGATCTTCTGACGATCCGGACAGGCCGGCGGCGTCACGACATAGCGGCCGACCGTCACGATCACGCCGTCATGCGAGAGCGCGCCATCGACCGTCGGGCGCGACGCCACCGTGGCGTGCACCTGCATCTGCCGCAGCACCGCCGTCACCGCGGCGAGCCGGCGCGCGGCGAGCTGCGCGGCCTTGACGTTGCCGGTGCTCGGCCCGGCATCAAGCGTCACCTGGGAGCCATAGCTGAGCGGGGCATTGTGAAGGAAATCCGACAGCGACTTGACTTCGGCCTTGCTCGTTGCCGCCGCGCCGCGCGCGAAATGAACCTCGTGCGAGGTCGTGACGAAATCGATCTTATTGGCCTTCGGCGATTCCGCCTCGCTCCAGCGCGCAGATTGCGGGGTGCAGCCGCTCGTCATCAGCGCCGCCGCGACGAGCAGCGGGAGTGCGAGCGTTACGAAGCCGGGATGTTGAGAGTGCATTGTCGGCCACCTATTGAAGAATGAATCCGGCCGGGCCGATGGCGCTGGTGCCATTGGGGCCTTCCGGCAGCTTGCCGCCGACCGGGGCCGAGGGACGCTCGGTCTTGTCGCCCAGCAGGAGCTGCGCGTCATTGGGCGGCGTATAGCCGTCGGTCGGCGCGGCGAGGCGGTGATCGGAAACCGGGCGCACCAGATAGGGCGTCACGAGGATCACGAGCTCGGTCTCGTTGTGCTGGAATTGCGTCGAGCGGAACAGCGGCCCGAGCACCGGCAATTCGCCGAGGCCCGGAACCTTGCTGAGCGTATCGGTAATGTTGTTCTGCAGCAGGCCGCCGATGGCGAAGGTTTGGCCGCTGCCCAGTTCGATCGTCGTCTCGGCGCGGCGCGTGGTCAGCGAGGGAACGGCGAAGCCGTTGAGCGTCACCGCCCCGGTGGCCGAGATCTGGCTCACCTCCGGCCGCACCCGCATGCTGATCCGGCCGTTGGCGAGGATCACCGGCGTGAAGGAGAGCGCGACGCCGAAGGGCTTGTACTGAACCGTGATCGTCGGCGACCCGCCGCTCGAGCCGGTCTGCGGCACGGGGATCGGGAACTCGCCGCCCGCGAGGAAGCTCGCGGTCTGGCCCGAGACCGCCGTCAAATTCGGCTCGGCCAGAATGTTGACGAGGCCGTTCTGATTCATGGCGTCGATCACGGCGTTGAGCGAGAGGTTCGAGGTGCGCCCCAAGCCGAAGATGCTGTCGGTCGTGCCGCCGATGCCCGGATTGCGAAGGTTGATGAGATTGGTATTGAAGAGACTCCCGGGCGGAATCACCGGACTCCCCGACGAGAGGCCGAGCGTGAAAGCGCCGGCTTTGAAGGCGTTGTCCCAGTAGATCCCGAGTTC
>JBJKPV010000158.1:0-3411 GCA_046706015.1 Allostellaceae bacterium
TTTGTCGCATGGGCGCGCGATCCGCCGCGTCCATCAAATGATGGAGATCGGGGGGCGGAGAGCGCAGCGCGGGGGCTCAGCGCAACGGCGGCGTCGAGCGGAAGAGAAGGGCGACCAGCTCGGCCTGGCGGCGCGTTCCGGTCTTCGCGAAGAGGCGATGGAGATGGCTCCGCACGGTGGCGATCTCGGTGCTCGAGCGCGCGGCGATCGCCTCGGGGCTTTCGCCCAGCGCGAGGCGCGCCAGCACCTGGCGCTCGGCGCCGGTGAGGCCGAAGGCCTCGGCGAAGACGGCGATCGAGCGCGCAAGCCCGGCCTCGGGGTCGACCACCAGAACGATGGCGGCGGCGGCGCTGGGCGGCCGCGAGACCTCGCGCGCGGTACCGCCGAGCGGCAGCACGTGCAGGATCAGCGCGGCGCGCTCGTCGCCGCGCTCGATCTTCAAGGTGGCGCCGCCGCGCCCCGTGCCGCGCTTTCCCGCCGCTTGCACCGCCGCGCGCAGATCGGCGGTGGCGCGTCCCGCCGCGAGCAGGCCGTTTTGCGCCGCGATCCCGTCGCGTTTGGCGAGCAGGGCTTCGGCGGCCGCGTTGGCGAAGAGGAGGCGGCCCGCTTCGTCGAGCACCAACGCGCCGAAGCGCGTCGCGCCCAGCACGGCGGCGAGATCGTGATTATTCCAGCGCTGCTGCGCGAGCAGGCGGTCGATCGCGGTGACGCGCGTCAGATGCGGCGCGAGCAGCCCCAGCAGGCGGAGCGCCTCATCGTCGAAGGCGTTGCCCTCGCCGGTGCGGGCAAAGCCGATGGCGGCGGCGCTGTCGCGGCCGCGCAGCATGGTGACGCCGGCATAATCGAACCAGCGCTGCGGCTGCGCCCATTCGTTGTAGAACTGGCCTTTGAGATAGTCCGATTTGCCGACGAGATGGCGCGTGGCGAAGACCTCGCCGGTGCGCGTCGTGGAGAGGTAAGGGAGCAGCGGATTGAGCTTCAGATAGTGCTCGAGATATTCGCGGCTCCACTCGGGGTCGACGTTGTGGTTGAGCAGCATCGCCGTGTCGCCGCGATGCGCGTCGACGTCGTGAACGACGAGATAAGAGGAGATGGCGCCGAGCTTCGCCTCGATCGCGGTCAGGATCTCGGCCCATTTCTCGGGCCGCAGCGCGCACTCATAGATGCCGTCGATCAACGCCGACAGCGTCGTGAGGTCGAACAGGTCGGCCATCCTACCCCCCACGGCAGCGCCCCATCCACGCCGCCGCGGCGGGAAGATTACATGGTTTCCGGAATCGCCGCGCGGGCTTTCGCAAAGCCTTTCGTGAAACTGCCTGTTTTGGCGGCAACGTTTGTCGGCACGGCAAGGGCAATGGCCTTGCCAGTCAAGCGCCGGCGGAAAATCCGCGCGCAGGGCTCCGGCCGGCGTGCTACCGTTGCCGGCAAAACCGAGGGGGAGGATCATCCATGCTTCGCATCATCGACACGCATCACCACATCTATCCGCCGCGCTACGTCGCGCAGAATTTGCAGCGCCTGCTCGACGATGCGGGCCTGCTGCCGGCTTCGGCCTATCAGAGCTGGACGCCCGACCTCGCGCTCGAGCATATGGACAAGGCCGAGATCGCCAGCGCGGTGACCTCGATCACCAGCCCCGGCAACTGGTTCCAAGGCGACAACGGCGCCCGCGCCCGGGCGCGGGACTGCAACGAGTTCGGGGCAATGATGATGCGCGATTTTCCCGGCCGATTCGGCATGTTCGCCGCCATTCCGGTGCCGGATATCGACGGCAGCCTCGCCGAGATCGCCTATGCCTTCGATGTCTTGAAGCATGACGGCATCGGCGTGCTGACGAGCTATGCCGGCAAGCTCTTGGGCGATCCCGACTTCGATCCGGTCTTCGACGAGCTCAACCGGCGCAAGGCCAAGGTCTTCGTCCACCCGACCATGTCGTGCGGGAACGTCTTTCCCGGCGTCTCGGGGCCGACGATCGAGTTCCCGGCCGACACGGCGCGCGCGATCGCGAGCCTGTTGCTGCGCGGCACTTTCGCGCGCTGTCCCGACATCACCTTCATCTTCTCGCATGGCGGCGGCATTCTGCCGTCGATCGTGCAGCGCGTGCTCGGCAGCCTGCGCCACATGGGCGCGGAAGAGCGCGCGCGGCTCGCGCCCAAGGGCGCCGAGCACGAATTGCGCCGGCAATATTACGACGTCGCCAGCGTGGCGCTGAACCCGGCCGGCATGGCGGCGGTCTTAAAGCTCTTCCCCGCGAGCCAGATCACCTTCGGCTCGGATGCGCCCTTCGGCTCGACCACCGGGATCGCCGAAGCGCTGACGAAGCTCGAGCTCAGCGATACGGTGCTGAGCGGGATCCGGCGCGACAACGCGCTGCGGCTGTTCCCGCGCTTCGCCTGAGCTCCGGCCCACGGCGCGAAGAGAGGCGCGCGCGAACGCGCGCTAAACTCCGCTTGCGGTCTTTGCCCGATGCCAGAGCGCATAAATCAGACCGCCTATGCCGCCCGCGATGAAGCCCAAGGGTCCGGTGATAAAGATACCGAGCAGTGGTCCCTGATTGGCGTCGGGCGCGACGATCAATGGCCCAAAGAAACCGCCGCAAAAGCCAAGCGCGCCGGCAAGCACCGCCCAATAGGTGGCGGTCGTCAGAACGCTCCGACCGGCGGCGCCCATGCTGCGCCACACCCACACCGCGGCGGCCATCGCCGTTAGCAGCGCCGCCACGGTCGACACGAACGGCTCGTCAAAGATTTGCGCGTATACCGCCCAAAAGAAAAATAGATAAACCGCCAGAAAAGCCATAACGGATGCGATTATTCTCGCGACGAACAGCACGCGGCCATCTCCAATCAACGCCCACTGGTTGGCCTCTGTTTAACGCCAAACCGGTTGCGTTAGACTGAACGATCCGGCGCGGCGCAAGCGGGCCGTCGCTCCTTGTGGCGACAGAGCATTCGGTCAGCGCGCCACATGTTCCTATTTTGTTCTTGCGTAATCCGGATCGATGTGATAGGAAAGGGCCACGCTGAACGAATGCCCTTTAAGAAGCCCGCGCCCTGCGCGTGCATGCGGATCGACGCGAGAGACGAGCGGCTTGTCGAGAACGGCGCGCGATATCCGCTTCGCTATATTGTTCGTGTGACTTCTGCGGCGTCGGCTACATCATATGGCGAAGAAGCCCAAGCGCGTAAATCTCAAAGGACCGGGAAAATGCATATTCTGCAATGCTGGCGGCCTTACGCATGAGCACGTCTGGGCGGACTGGCTGAAGAGCTACATTCCGCGCGATATGCCGGAGTATCAAACGAGGCTTGCCCTTGTGAGCCCAGAAAAGCCAGAAGAAGTAATTATCCAGAAAAGAACCGGCGATCCCCATAGCCGGCGTATCTATTGCGTATGCGCTTCCTGCAATAA
>JBJKPV010000159.1:0-6854 GCA_046706015.1 Allostellaceae bacterium
GTCTTGAGCGTGCCGAGCGCCGTCAGGTAGAGCTCGGGCACGCGGCCGAGCAGCGAGAACTCGGTGTCGCGCGGCCCTAGCCCCAGCCGGGTGAGAAGGCTGGCGAAGCGGTTCGTCTCGCGCTCCAGATCGGCATAGGTGAAATCTTTCGCCTCGCCGCCGCGGGCGAGCCAGCGCAGCGCAAGCTTGGCGCCGCGTCCGGCGCGGACATGACGATCGACCGCCTCATGCGCGATATTGAGCCCGCCGCCGGGCAGGCCTTCGATCCATCGGCGCGCTTCATCCCAAGAAAACGTCGCGCGCACCGCCGCGTAATCAGCGAGGTTCGGGCGCAACTCCTCGGGCCTGAGGCGCTTGGCTATCCGCTTTGCTTCCATACGCCGGCGCGGGCTCCTCGGTTTTCGTTGTATCGTTTGAAAAAGCCTACCGCGTCTCGCGCCAGCGAGAATTGACCTGAATCAACTTGAGTATTGAGGCAAGCCGCGTCCGAATCGGCCTGCTAGCCGAGGAATTCCGCGATCGTCAGCGCCAGGAAGATCGCGGCTGCGAGCGGCGCCACGAAGCTCCGTCCGAAGGCCCGCCTAAGCGGCGAAATCGCGAACCCATTGCGCCGTGCGGCGAATTCCGCCGAAGGGGAAAAGATGAAATTGGGCGATTTTCTCTTCCGACGGCGCGAGGGCGTGAATGAGCGGCGTCGGATCGCTCTCGAGGAGGAGCTTTCCCAGGCCATGGTTGCGGCGCAGCGCACGCAAGGACGAGCCGATCCCGCAAGCGATCCCGTATTTGAGAAGCGTTGAGGCCCGCGCCGGACCAGCGATGCCGACATGAACCGGAATGTCGGGAAAGCGTTCCGAAAAGCGCTCGAGCCACAGCCGGATCGGTTCAGGGGCGAAGCAGAATTGCGTGACGACACGGACAGCCATCCCCGCTGCACGCGCATGCGCGATCTTGGCCGCCAACGCGGCTTCAAGAATTTCGGACGGAATGCGCGGATGCACTTCTGGATAGCCGGCGATGCCAATGCGTCGAACGCCGTAGCGCGCGAGCGCGCCGGTCTCGAGGAGATCGAGGCTCGACGTGAAAGGGCCCGCCGGCCGGTCGATATCGCCGCCGATCGCGAGCAGGTCGGATACGCCGGCCTCGGCGCTCAGTCGCCGCAACAGCTGGTCGAACTCGTCCGCGCCGCTGAAGGAGCGCGCAGCGAGATGGGGGATGGGATTGAGCCCCGCCTGCCGCAGGCGGATAGCAGCTCTGACCACGGCATCATGGCCGATACTTGGCAGCGCCGTGACATAGACGCTCGCGTCTCGCGGGAGTGACGCTTCGATCACGTCCGTGACGGATTGCGGCCGCGCGGTCGTCTCGAACGACGCGTGCAGCAACAACCGGCCGATCCGCTCCCGCAGACGCGTGGATGGCGATACTTCCGCTGCTTCCATCGCGTCGAGCCTCCTTGGCGTGACCGCGTTGGCCAAGGAAAGCAACAGGGCACAGGCGGATAAACCACAAAAACGCCCACGATGGAAATGGGCATAATTATGGGAAAACACTTTGCTCGTTTCCCATTTTGGGACGCCTCAGAGAACGCGGCCCCGATCACCCTGGCGCGGCGAAGGCCTCGCAGCGCTTGCGCGGCGGGACGCCCCCCGTATGCACCGCATCGCACTCGCCTGCTCAGCGACTTGCCAGTGGCATCGCCTCAACGCATGCTGCTGCCCAGCGAATAACGCAATCGAGGGGGCTCGGGGTGGCGGAAGAAGAAAGCGGCGATGACCGCCATGTCTGGCGCTTTTTCCGTGCCGGCGGCTTCGACCAGGTGCGGATCGACTGCGGCGCCGATGCGGTGCATTTGGGCGCCCTCGACCAGAAGCTCTGGGTGGCGCTGGCCTGCCCCACCCGCGGCATCCAATTCGACGAGCGCACGCTTGATCTCATCGATGACGACCATGACGGCCGCATCCGTGCCCCGGATATTCTCGCGGCGGTGGATTGGGCCTGCGGCGTCCTGAAAGATCTCGCCGAGCTGCAGCGCGGCGGCGACAGCCTGCCCTTGGCCGCGATCGACGATGCGGGCGAAGCCGGCCGCGCCATCCGCGCCTCGGCCGAAACCATCCTCGCCATGCTCGGCAAGAACGACGCCACGGCGATCTCGCTCCAGGACACGGCCGATGTCGAGAAGATCTATGACGGCACGCCGTTCAACGGCGACGGCATCATCATTCCCGCCTCGGCCGGCGATCCGGCGACCGAGAGCGCGATCACCGACATCATCGCCTGCCTCGGCTCAGAGGTCGATCGCAGCCACAAGCCGGGTGTCTCGGAGGCGCTCATCGACCGCTTCTTCTCCGAGGCCGCGCTCTATGCCGCCTGGCATGGCGAGGGCGATGGCACCCGTGGCGCGCTGCAGCCGCTGGGCGACGGCGTCGAGGCAGCCGGTGCGCTGATGGCCGAGCTCGCGCCAAAGCTCGGCGATTTTTTCGCCCGCGTGAGCCTGGCCGCCTTCGATCCGCAAGCGGGCGCCGCGCTCAACCCGCCGCTCGCCACTTACGAGGCGCTTTCGCCGACAGCGCTCGTCTCGGACGGCGCGGCGATCGCGGCGCTGCCTTTGGCCCATGTCGCGGTCGGGGCCGGACTTTCCTTCACCGAGGGACTCAACCCGGCCTGGGCCGGCCGCGTAACGCAGCTTCGCGACGCCATTGTGACGCCGCTTCTGGGCGCGCGCGACGTGTTGCTCGCCTCGGAATGGGAGGCGATCAAGTCGCGCTTTGCGAGCTACGCCGCGTGGCGCGCGCGCAAGCCCGAGACCACGCTCGAAAAGCTCGGCATCGAGCGTCTGCGCGTCCTGCTCGATCCGGCGCTAAAGCCGCGCATCGACGCGCTGGTCGAGCGCGACAAGGCACTCGAGCCGCAGCTGAGCCTCATCGGCCAAGTGGAAAAGCTGGTGCGGATGAAGCGCGACCTCCTGCTGTTGCTCAACAATTTTGTCGCCTTCAAGGATTTCTACCGCCGCACCGGCAAGGCCGTGTTCCAGGCGGGCACGCTCTATCTCGATGCGCGCAGCTGCGATCTCTGTGTCCGCGTCGAGGACGAGAACAAGCATGCGCCGCTCGCGACCTTGAGCGGGATCTACCTCGCCTATTGCCGCTGCAGCCGCGTCGGCGGCAAGGAGACCATGACCATCGTCGCCGGCTTCACCGCCGGCGATTCCGACAATCTTCGGATCGGGCGCAATGGCGTCTTCTACGACCGCAAGGGGCGCGACTGGGACGCGACCATCGTCAAGATCGTCGAACACCCGATCAGCCTGCGCCAAGCCTTCTGGCTGCCCTACAAGCAGGCGGCACGCTTCATCAACGAGCAGATCCAGAAAATGGCCGCGGCGCGCGCCGCGACTGTCCAGACGCACATGGCGCAGCAGACCATGATGCGCGCCACCGGTGCCGCCGCCCCGCCCACGCCTCAGCAGCAACAGCAACAAGCCTTCGATGCGGCGCGATTTGCCGGCATCTTCGCCGCGATCGGCCTCGCCATCGGCGCGATCGGCACCGCGATCGCCTCGATGGTGACCGGGTTCCTTCAGCTCACCTGGTGGCAGATGCCGCTCGCACTCTTCGGCATCATCCTTATCGTCTCCGGTCCTTCATGCATCATCGCCGCGCTGAAGCTGCGCAAGCGCAATCTCGGCCCAATTCTCGACGCATCCGGCTGGGCCGTGAATACGCGATTGAAGATCAATCCGGTGTTCGGCCGCGCGCTCACCGCGATGGCGCAGCTTCCCGAAGGCGCCGAGCGCGCGATGACCGATCCTTACGCCGAAAAAAAGCGCCCCTGGGGCTGGTATATCACCTTGGCAGTGATCGTACTCGTTCTCGTGGGGTTGTGGCGTTATGGTCTGATCGCGCACTGGCTGAAGCTCGGCTGAGCCAGCCGGCGCGCCGAAGAGCGGCTGAAAGCCTGGTCGCGAAGGGAGGAAAAGCATGATCGAGCTCTATCATCACGGCAGCTCTGTCTGCGCCGCGAAGATCCGCGTGGCGCTGGCCGAGAAGAACCTGCCCTGGACCGGCCACTACGTCGACATTTTGAAGGGCGAGCAGCACGCGCCCGCCTATTTGGCGCTCAACCCGAAGGGTGTGGTGCCGACCTTGGTCCATGACGGGCGGGTGATCCGGGAATCGACCTTGATCGGCGAATATCTCGACGAGGCATTCCCGACCCCGCCCTTGAAGCCCGACAGCGCGGCGGACCGCTATGCGATGCGGCTTTGGACCAAGCGGCTCGATGAGGAGCTTCACCCGCACTGTGCGATCGTAACCTACGCGATCTCGCATCGCCATGCTGTGCTGCGCAACGGGCCCGAGGCGGTCGAAGCCTATGTCAACAAGGTCGCGCCCGAGCGCCGGCCGCGCCGGCGCCAGATGCTCGAGCGCGGCATCGACGATCCCGAGGCGCGGGCCGCCCTCCTCGTCTATGACCGCTTCCTCGCCGATATGGAGAAGGCGCTCGCCGATCAGCCCTGGCTCGCGGGCGAGCGCTTCTCGCTCGCCGAGACCGGCGTCATCCCCTACATCACCCGCCTCGACATGCTGCAGCTCTCGGGCATGTGGACACGGTCGCGGCCGCGGCTCACTGACTGGTTCGCGCGGGTCCAGATAAGGCGGAGTTTCGAGCCGTCGATCTATGGCTTCCTGCCGCCGCCTTTGCGCCAGCTGATGCGCGAGCGCGGCGAAGAGGCTTGGCCGCAGGTGCGCACGATCCTCGACGAAGCGGCTTAAGTCAGATCCGGAAAGACGTGGCTTCCGTCAGGCGTTAGCGGCAGCGCCTTCACCCAGAGCGCGGCGCTGGTCGGCAAGGTCCCGTAGAGATGCGGGAAGGGCGCAGCGCCGCGCGAGACTTCCCATCTGAGCGCCGTGCCGAGGGTATCCGCGTCGACGGCGACGAGGACGAGATCGCTTTTACCGGCAAAATGCTTGGCAGCGGTCTCCTGCGCTTGCGCGCCGGTCGAGAAGTGAATGAAACCGTCGCTCAGATCGATGCCGGCGCCGGCGAAGACGCCTGTGCGCTTGGCCTCCGCCCATTCGGCCGCCGACAGGATTTTATAAATGAGCTGCATCACGACGCCTTGCGCCGCCGCGGCCCGCAGAACGCGGTAATCACGCCGTGCAAAGTGCGCAGCTCCTGCTCGGTGCAGCCCGCGCGCTGAAAGAGGTTGCGCAGATTGCGCACCATGGAAGGGCGCTTTTCCGGATCGCGCATGAAGCCGGCGCGGTCGAGCTCTTCTTCGAGATGGCCGAAGAACTGGATCAGCCGCTCCTTGCTCGCCGGCACCGAATGGCCGAGCGCCAGCTGCGCCTCGGGCGTCTCGTCCACCAACGAGAACCACTCATAGCCGATCAGCAGAACCGCTTGTGCGAGATTGAGCGACGAAAAAGCGGGGTTGAGCGGCACGCTCAAGACCGTGTCGGCGAGCGCGATATGCTCGTTCAAAAGCCCGGTCCGCTCCGGCCCGAACAAGATGCCGCAGGTCTCACCCGCCGCCAAGAAACCGCGCAGCTCGGCAGCGCCCCGCCGCGGCGTCACGATCCGCTTCACCATATAGCGGTCGCGCGCCGTCGTCGCATAGACATGGCGCAGCTCGGCGATCGCATCCTCGACCGTGTCATAGAGCCGCGCTTTGTCGAGCACGACATCGGCGCCGCTCGCCGCGGCTTGCGCCTTCTTGCTCGGCCAGCCGTCGCGCGGCTTGACGAGACGCAGATCGGTCAAGCCGCAATTGTACATGGCGCGCGCCGCCGTGCCGATATTCTCGCCGAGCTGTGGCTCGACCAGGATGATCGCGGGTCCGCCCTTCAAGGCGTGGCGGCGATGATCGGTGCCCGCCATGATCAGACGCGCCGGCCTGCGTGCCAGAGCTTGTAAGTCAGGCTATCGTGAAGAGCGTTGAAGGACGCGTTGATGATGTCCGAAGAGACGCCCACGGTCGACCAGGTCTCGCCGTCCTCGGCGCTCTCGATCATCACCCGCGTCACCGCGCGCGTTCCGGCTTGCGGCGTCAGGATGCGAACCTTGTAATCGGTGAGATGGATGCCGGCGAGCTCGGGATAGGTCGGGACCAGCGCCTTGCGCAAGGCGGTATCGAGCGCATTGACCGGCCCGTCGCGGCTTTCGGCGACCTCGATGAAGCTCGTGCCCTCGACATTGCCGGTGACCGTCGCCTCCGACACCGTGATGAGCTCGCCTTTCGCGTTCCAGCGCCGCTCGTCCATGATGCGGAAGCGCTCGACGCGGAAATAATCCGGCACCGAGCCGAGGATGCGCTGCGCCAGCAACTCGAAGCTGGCCTCCGCGCCGTCATAGGCATAGCCCTCGAATTCGCGCGACTTCACCTCGTCCAGAAGCGCGTCGAGTTTCGGGTGCTTGGCGTCGATGGTGATGCCGATCTCGCGCAGCCGCGCCAGGATGTTGGAGCGCCCGGCCTGATCGGAGACGACGATGCGGCGCGCGTTGCCGACGCGCTCGGGCTCGATATGTTCGTAGGAGCGCGGATCCTTCTCGACCGCCGAGACGTGCAAGCCGCCCTTATGCGCGAAGGCGCTCTCGCCCACATAGGCCGCGTGCCGGTCGGGCGCGCGGTTCAAGCGCTCGTCGAGGAAGCGCGACACATGGGTCAGGCGCTTCAGCCCCGCCTCGCTCACGCCGGTGGCAAAGCCCATCTTCAGCATCAAGGTCGGGATGAGCGCGACAAGATTGGCGTTGCCGCAGCGCTCGCCCAAGCCGTTCAGGGTCCCCTGCACCTGGCGCGCGCCGGCGCGTATTGCCGCGAGCGAATTCGCCACCGCGTTCTCGGTGTCGTTATG
>JBJKPV010000160.1:0-6382 GCA_046706015.1 Allostellaceae bacterium
GAAAGAACAGCACGATCAGATTGCGCAAACCCGGCCGCGCGAGCGCGTCCTTGGCGAGCTCGATCCGCCCGGCCCGCTCGGCGCGGCCGCGCAGCTCCGGCGGCAGGCTTTCCTTGAGACGCAGCGCGGTAAGGAGCAACGCGATCGCCGAGAGCCCGGCGGCGACGAAAGCCGGCCGCGCCAGATCGGCCGCGTCGGGATGGGTCCCGGCCAGCACGCCGCCCAATACCGGACCGAAGGTGAAGCCCAAGCCGAATGCGGCGCCGATGACGCCCATGCCCTTGGCACGCTTCTCGGGCGGCGTCACGTCGGTGATATAAGCCTGGGCCGAGGCGATGTTCCCCGCGCCCGCGCCGGCCAGGAGCCGCGCCGCGAACAACATCCACAACGCGCCGCTGAAGCCGAGCCAGAGATAAGAGACCACCGAAGTGGCGAGGCTCGCCAAGAGGATCGGCCGCCGCCCGATCTTGTCGGACAGCCTTCCGAGGAAGGGCGAGGCGAAGAGCTGCGCGAAGGAATAGCACGCCATCAAGCTCGTCACCTCGAAGGGCGAAGCGTGATAGTGGAGCGCATAATAAGGGAGAAGCGGGATGACCACGCCGAAGCCGACGAGATCGATGAAGATGATGAGAAAAAGGATGCCCATGACGGGGTCATCAATAGCGCGGTTTCGCCCGGCGAAACAGGGGCGCATGGCTGCGCGCCACGAGCGGCAAGCCAAGGCGGGGAAATTGGCTTCGTTTCGCAGTTTTCATTTTTCGCTTTGCCCGCCCGCGACTTAGCCCAAGGCGAGAAACGCTAATTACGTACAATCATAGCCCTGTCTCAGCGTGATTTCAAGGTTATCCAATGCGGGTTTTGGCATAGAGAACGCTCGGAGCGTTCGCCGCTTGACTGAGCCTCGCCGCGCAATGGGGAGCAGCGGCGCAGCCCGACCAAGATCGCAGCACGATCGCTCTGACCTCCCTCATCCGGTCAGAGCGGTCAGAACCGGCCGTTCTTGATTTCAGCCTTCGTCAACCGGAGCAACAAGCGAACGGGCCGGGCTTCGAAATGCAGTCGCCTCAGAGAAGATGAGGCTTTTGTCGGGCAGGTTCCCTCTCGGCGGCAGCTATGGCACGATTGTCCTCCCGCACCGAGCAAACCGGGATGGCACAGTTCCTCTCCAGTCTTCTGGTAGCGGCGATACTGGCCCTGACGCCGGGCGCGGTCTCCGCACAAGGCGCAGCGGCCCAGCCCATTGCCGTGGTCCTAGACCTTACCGGCGCCGTCGGGCCGGCGACGGCCGAATATGTGCACAACGGACTGGCGGAAGCAGAAAAGCGCCATGCCAAGGCGGTCGTGCTGCGCATCGATACGCCGGGCGGGCTGTCGTCGTCGATGCGCGCCATCATTCACGACATCCTCGCCTCACCCATTCCGGTGATCGGCTATGTGGCTCCGGCGGGCGCGCGTGCCGCCAGCGCCGGCACCTACATCCTCTATGCCAGCCACTTCGCCGCCATGGCGCCGAGCACGCATCTCGGCGCGGCAACGCCGGTGGAGATCGGTGGTGGCGGCCTGTTCGGCGGTGGAGAGGGCAAGAAAAACGGGACCGAGAGCGCCACCGCGCCAACCACGACCGAGCAGGCCAAGGTCCTCAATGACGCGATCGCCTATATCCGCGGCCTGGCGCAGCTGCGCGGCCGCAACGTGCAATGGGCCGAGCAGGCGGTACGCGAGGCCGCCACCCTCACCGCCTCCGAAGCCAAGGACAAGCACGTCGTCGATATCGTCGCCGACAACCTCCCCGACCTGTTGCGTCAAGCCGATGGCCGCACCGTCAAGATCGACGATCGTGACGTGACGGTGAGGACCGCCGGTCTCGAGACCGTGACCATCGAACCGAGCTGGCGCGACCGGTTTCTCGGTATCGTCACCAATCCCAACATCGCCTATCTGCTGCTGCTTGCCGGAATCTACGGCATCATGTTCGAGTTCTTCAGCCCCGGCGGCTATTTCCCGGGCGTGATCGGCGGCATCGCGCTGCTGGTGGGGCTTTACGCGCTCAACTTGCTGCCGGTGAACTATGCCGGCATTGGTCTCTTGCTGCTCGGCATCGCAATGATGACGGCGGAAGCCTTCGTTCCCTCCTTCGGCGCGTTGGGTCTCGGCGGCATCGCCGCCTTCGTCATCGGCTCGGTATTCCTGTTCGACACCGACGTGCCGGGCTTGCAGATCTCCTGGGCGCTCATCGCCACCGCCGCCGCGGTCAGCATCGGCTTCCTCGCCATCGCGCTCGCCGCCATCATGCGCGCGCGCCGACGCACCGTGGTGATCGGCGATGCCGCGCTGGTCGGCCACGAGGCAACGGTGCTGACCTGGGACGGCGAGGAAGGGGAGGTGCAGGTGCTGGGGGAGCGCTGGCGGGCGCGATCGAGCACCAGGCTCGCGCCTGGTGAACACGTACGCGTGGTCGCGCGCCGCGATCTTCTTCTTTTCATCGAACCAAAGCCTGCGGAGTCGACCAAACGATAAAACGATAAGGAGCATGCGATGTCCGGGACCGATGTAGACATCATCTTCTATGTGATCATTGCGGCGATCGTCATTGGCATCATCGTCAAGTCGATCCGCGTCATGCGGGAATACGAGCGCGCGGTGATGTTTACCCTCGGCCGGTTTTCGGGCGTGAAAGGGCCGGGGCTGATGCTTCTGATTCCCGTCGTGCAGCAGATGGTGCGGGTGGATCTTCGCGTCATCGTGCACGACGTGCCGAGTCAGGACGTGATTTCCCGAGACAACGTCTCGGTGAAGGTCAATGCCGTGGTCTATTTCCGCGTCGTCGATCCCGACAAGGCGGTCATACAGGTGAAAGATTTCTTTGCCGCCACCAGCCAGCTCGCTCAGACCACGCTGCGCTCGGTACTCGGCAAGCACGAGCTCGACGAAATGCTGGCCGAGCGCGACAAGCTCAACCACGACATCCAGGAAATCCTCGACATGCAGACGGACGCCTGGGGGGTCAAGGTGGCCAATGTCGAAATCAAGCATGTCGATATCGACGAGAGCATGATTCGCGCCATTGCGCGCCAAGCCGAAGCCGAGCGCTACCGCCGCGCCCGTATCATTAGCGCGGAAGCCGAGCAGCAGGCCGCGGAGAAGCTGGTGCAGGCGGGCGAAATGCTGGCCAAAACGCCGGAGTCGATGCAGCTACGCTATTTGTCGACGCTGGAGGACATCGCGGGCGAAAAGGCATCGACCATTGTCTTCCCGGTACCGGTCGATCTCCTGCGGACGCTGATCACACCGAAAGAGGCGTGAGATTTCCATAACGATTCGGCCGGGCGCCGCGCGCGGCGGCATCGATACGTCCTCGCTCCGCGATTGGATCACGCCGCGACGCGGCGTGCCGGGGTCCGCGGTTGATCGTTCCTCAAGGTGACCGGGTACGCCTGCAGGCGGTTGAGAAATCTCTCACAATGCAATCACAGTCTCGCTGATGACAAAATTTAGGGGAGCCTAATCGGCCTTGGATAAGGGACAACTCTCTGAGTTGAGACGCTGAGGATGCCTGTAGCGTAGGGAATACGAGAATTAATCGCTTCGATGCGGTACGCGCGATTCTTCGCAACGAAATCGGAAATCCAACCTCTATTATCACGATAGAAGACCAAATCCTCCGCGCAACGAATGATAAGTTGGTTTATTTTGACGATCTCTGCGCGCTTCAACTTGCGTTCCACAAATCTAAATCTCGAGAAAGTGAGATCAGGCTCAGCACCGGACAATTTGACATCTGGGATGATCCGGATAGCGAGGTCGGGCGCCAGCGGAATGATCCAATTATGAGGTTGCGCAGGCGTAATAAGTTCGAGACCTACTGGAAAATCGCTTGTAAAGAATGGGCTGCTATCCTCGCGGTTGTGAAGTATCTCCCAGTTCGAGTTGCCCCAGACGGATAGCCGAGAAACGATCGTGTTGATCCCTAGCGCCTGAGGGTATTTTGGATCGATAGAACAACGCACCGTTCCATCCGCAAGAAGTTCTGAAAGAGATTTCCCGCTCAGCTCTTCGGGCGCGTGCGGAAGGCCTCCTTGTTTGTCGAGGACATTCGCCGTCGCTTCTAAGACGCTTCTAAGTGGGCCGCTGTGAATGCGCATCGCAGCTGGAGCGCAACAGACAACGTAAGAAGCAAACCCAGCTATCGCATATACAGATTCTACATCCGGCTTGCCTTCGCGTAACTTTGTCACTGAAGAGTTATAGTTTCGCTCGACGTCCGGCAGAAATTCCTCGATGGCGCGATCGGTCAGCAGATAGGAATTTGTACTACCATTCTCAATTCTGCAGACATCTTCGGATTTACAGTGAAAGGTTTTTAGATCGGATTTGCGGATCGCGTGCATCATCCGCCTCTCAAAGGCGGGGGAGTAAAAGTTGCGTAAGTGAACCTGAGAAACGTAATGGTCGAGCGGCATCCAAGCCGCCCTACGCCGCGACGCGCTTCTTCGCGATCAGCTTCAAGACCTCGCGCGCGGCGAGCGGGATGTTGGTGCCGGGGCCGTAGATCGCGGCGACGCCCGTGGCTTCGAGGAAGGCATAGTCCTGCGGCGGGATGACGCCGCCGAGGACAACGAGCACGTGGCCGGCGCCCGCTGTCTTCAACGCCTCGATCAGGGCCGGCACCAAAGTCTTGTGACCCGCGGCCTGGGATGAGACGCCGACAACATGAACGTCGTTCTCGACCGCTTGGCGCGCGGCCTCCTCGGGCGTCTGGAAGAGGGGTCCGATATCGACGTCGAAGCCCAGATCGGCGAAAGCGGTGGCGATCACCTTGGCACCGCGGTCGTGCCCGTCCTGGCCGAGCTTCACCACCAGCATGCGCGGCCGCCTTCCCTCGGCGCGGGCGAAGGCATCGACCTCGTCGCGGATGCGGCGATAAGCCTCGTCATCCTCATATTGCGCGCCATAAACGCCCGAGACCGAGCGGATGGTGGCACGATGGCGAGTGAAGACGCTTTCGAGCGCGTCCGAGACCTCGCCGACGGTCGCGCGCGCCCGCATCGCATCGACGGTCTTCTCGAGGAGGTTCCCCGTGCCCGAACGCGCGGCGGCGACCAGCGCGTCGAGCGCGGCCTTGACGCGCGCGGCATCGCGCGCGGCGCGCAGGGCTTCGAGCCGCGCGATCTGGCCCTCGCGCACTTGCGAATTGTCGATGTCGCGGATCTCGACCGAGGCATCGGCCGGCGCCTGATATTTGTTGACGCCGACCACGACTTCCTCGCCGCGATCGATGCGGGCCTGGCGGCGCGCTGCCGCCTCTTCGATCTTGAGCTTGGGCAGGCCGTTCTCGGTCGCCTTGGTCATGCCGCCGAGCGCCTCGACTTCGTCGATAAGGGCTTGCGCCGCCGCGGCGACCGAAGCGGTCAGGCTTTCGACGAAATAAGAGCCGCCCAGCGGATCGACCACATGGGTCAGCCCCGCTTCCTCGGCGAGGATCAGCTGCGTGTTGCGCGCGATCCGCGCCGAGAACGGCGTCGGCAAGGCCAGCGCCTCGTCGAAGGAATTGGTATGGAGCGAATTGGTGCCGCCCAACACGCCGGCCAAGGCCTCGACCGTGGTGCGGACGATGTTGTTATAGGGATCCTGCTCGGTGAGGCTGACGCCCGAGGTCTGGCAATGCATGCGCAGCGCGAGCGACGCTGGTTTCTGCGGGTTGAATAGCCGCATCTGCCGCGCCCAGAGGAGGCGCGCGGCGCGCAGCTTCGCCACCTCCATGAAGAAATCCATGCCGATGCAGAAGAAGAAGGAGAGCCGCGGCGCGAATTCGTCGATCTTCAAGCCGCGCGCCAGCGCCGCGCGGACATAATCGAGCCCGTCGGCCAAGGTGAAAGCCAATTCCTGCACGCAAGTGGCGCCTGCCTCCTGCATGTGATAGCCGGAGATCGAGATCGAGTTGAAGCGCGGCATGCGGCGCGCGGTGTATTCGATGATGTCGGCGACGATCCGCATCGAGGGCGCGGGCGGATAGATATAGGTGTTGCGGACCATGAACTCTTTGAGGATGTCGTTCTGGATCGTGCCCGAGAGCTTCTCGGGCGCAACGCCCTGCTCCTCGCCGGCGACGATGAAGGCGGCGAGCACGGGCAGCACCGCGCCATTCATGGTCATGGAGACGCTCATCCGCTCGAGCGGGATGCCGTCGAAGAGGATTTTCATGTCCTCGACGCTGTCGATCGCGACCCCGGCCTTGCCGACATCGCCGACGACGCGCGGATGGTCGCTGTCATAGCCGCGATGGGTGGCGAGATCGAAGGCGACGGAGAGGCCCGTCTGGCCCTGACGCAAATTCTCGCGAAAGAAGGCGTTCGATTCCTCGGCGGTCGAGAACCCGGCATAT
>JBJKPV010000161.1:0-6128 GCA_046706015.1 Allostellaceae bacterium
CCACCGCGATCGGAGAGGACGCGCAGCAGATAGGGCTCAGCTCCTTGCAAGGGCTCTTGCACGAAGCCGGCCATTTGAAACGCGGTCAGCGGCCCGACCAGATCGAGAAGCTGGAATTCGGGAAAGATGAAGAAGGCGATCGTTCGCCTCATGGCGAAAAATGAGGGAAATATGTCATTCAGGCCATGAGGGTGCCGCCTTATGTTTGCGCCGTCAACCCTGGGAGTGCCGATCTATGGCCGATCCGATCCGCATCGTCGTGCCGCTTTATGACGGCGTCACCCATCTCGATTTCACCGGCCCGCACCAATTCTTCGCGCGCGCGCCCGACGTCGAGACCATCGTCGCCTCCGTCGGCGCCAAGCCGGTGCGCGGCGACGGCCTGGTCTTCGCCGAGCTTGCCGATCTCGAGGCGATCGAGCGCTGCGAGGTGCTGTGCGTGCCGGGCGGCGGCGGCTGTACCGCGGCGATGGCGGATCCCGCCTTCCTCGCCGCCACCCGCCGGCTCGCCCTGGGCGCGCGCTATATCACCTCGGTCTGCACTGGCTCGCTCATTCTCGGCGCGGCCGGATTGCTCAAAGGCAAGCGCGCCGCCTGCCATTGGGCGTGGCGCGACATGCTGAAGGAATTCGGCGCCATTCCCGATCCCGCGCGCATCGTGCGCGACGGCAACATCATCACCGGCGGCGGCGTCACCGCAGGCATCGATTTCGCGCTCGTCCTTATCGCCGAGCTCTTCGGCAGCGAGACGGCGCAGGCGGTGCAGCTCATCCTCGAATACGCGCCGGCGCCGCCCTTCGCATCGGGACGTCCCGAGACCGCGCCGCAAGCCGTGCTGGAGGCGGTCAATGCCAAGAACGCCGCCGCCATGCCGACGCGCTGGGCGGGCGTCAGGAAAGCGGCCGCGGCGTTATCGCAAGCCTAATGCTCGGCTACACGCCTGCCGTCGATCGTCGCAAACAGCCGGCGCTGTCAGCGCGCGGTTCGTGCCTTCTCGAGCTCGGCCTCGCGCGTGCGATGTTCGCTTTCCAAGGTTTCGATATGGCCAAGCACGTTTTCCAAGGCTTCGCGCTTTGAATCGTCCTGCGCCTCTTCCAGCCACTGTGCGAACTCCTCGCGCAAGGTGAAGAGAAGCTCCATCGCCCCCTTGAGCTCAAGGAGATCGCGTTCCACTGGGGAAATCTTTTCGCTTGGCATGCGAGACCGCCCTCCACCTAAAAGTGCGACAAAGGCTAGCAACCGATCACGTCTTGATCAACGATCAAACCGCTCTGGCGCGGATCGGCGGCGGCAATGCGCGCTCCGAATGCGCCGCGAATGCGGTCACCACCGACGAAGCCGATTGCAGGTGCAAAAAATCGCGACGCAACCCCGCTGCAGTAACGCACAAGCAATAATGGTAGGCTACAACTCCCAACCCATCACGGCCGCTCACCTCAGGGGGAACACATGGATTTGAACGGGCTGATCAGCGAAGCGCTTGCTGTGATCGGCGTCATCATCATCGTGCTGCTGATCCTGTCGTCCTGCCTCTTCGTCGTTCATCAGCAGACCAAAGAGGTGATCGAGCGCTTGGGACGGTTTCATCGTCTCGCCAATCCCGGCCTCAACTTCAAATGGCCGGTCATCGACAAGCGCGTCTGGAAGGTGGCGCTTCGGGTCCAGCAGCTCGTCGTCACGGTCGAGACCAAGACCAAGGACAATGTCTTCGTCAAAGTGCCGGTGGCGGTGCAGTATCGCGCCATCCCCGACCGCGCCGCCGACACCTATTATCAGCTCACCGAAGATCAAAAGCAGCTGACATCCTACGTGCTCGATGTGGTGCGCGCCAAGGTCCCGACCTTGGAGCTCGACGAGGTCTTCGAGAAGAAGGACGATATCGCGGCGGCCGTCAAAGGCCATCTCGACGAGACGATGAAGAATTTCGGCTGGGAGGTCCTGAGCGCGCTCGTCACCGATGTCGACCCGGCGGAGAACGTCAAGGCGGCGATGAACGAGATTCAGGCGCAAACCCGCCTGCAGGTCGCGGCCCAGGCGAAAGGCGAGGCGAACAAGATCCTCACCGTCAAGAACGCCGAGGCCGAGGCCGAATCGAAGCGGCTTCAGGGCGAGGGCATTGCCAATCAGCGCAAGGCCATCGTCGAGGGCTTGCGCGAATCCGTGCGGCAGTTCCAGGACGCGACCGGCGTCAACGCCACCGACGTGCTGCGGCTCGTCCTGTTGACGCAATATTTCGACACGCTCAAGGAGATCGGCGTGTCGGCGGGCGCCAAGGTCATCATGCTGCCGCACGCGCCCGGCGGCATGTCCGACATCGCCGACCAGATCACCAAGTCGATCATCAGCGGCGAGGAAGCGACGAGCGGGTGAGGCGCGCGCCGCCGCGCGCGACGGAGAGCGGGCTTCGTCAGCGCAGCACCGCCTCGTAGTCGGCCGGCTTGAAGCCGACGAGGCGGCGGGCCCCGAGATCGAGCACCGGCCGCTTGATCATCGCGGGCTGGGCCAGCATCAGCGCGATCGCCTTCTTCTCGGTGAGGCCTTCGCGGTCCTTCTCAGGCAGCTTGCGGAAGGTCGTGCCGGCGCGGTTGAGCAACTTCTCCCAGCCGAACTCGCGCGCCCAGCCCTCGAGGCGTGGGCGCTCGATCCCCGCGGTCTTGTAGTCGTGGAAGGCATAGGCGACGCCGTGCTTATCGAGCCAGGCGCGCGCCTTCTTCATCGTGTCGCAATTCTTGATGCCGTAGATCGTTACGGTCCCGGTCTTTGCCATGCGGCTGCTCCCTCTCGATCGTCGACCCGCCCAATTTATGATACGTTGACGTCTCGCTATGATACGGATACGTTCTATATCAGCGCCCAACACCGAGCAAGGGGAGGATGGAACCATGGCCGCGTGCTTCCGTTATATCGTCGACGACGTCGATGCCGCGATCGGCTTCTATACCAAGCATCTGGGCTTCAAGGTCGAGATGCATCCGGCGCCGGGGTTCGCCGAAATCTCGCGCGGGGAGATGCATCTCTATCTGACACGGCCCTCGCCCGGCGTCGGCGGCGGCGCGGCGATGCCCTCGGGCGAGCAGCAAAAGCCTGGCGGCTGGAACCGCATCCACCTCATCGTCGAGGATCTGGACGCAACGATTGCCGCGCTCAAATCCGGCAGCTGCCGCTTTCGCAGCAACGTCATTCAAGGCACGGGCGGCAAGCAGATCCTGTTGGAAGACCCGTCGGGAAATTTGGTCGAGCTGTTCCAGCCGAACTCCCCGGCCTATCGCGCGCCGGGCTCGGGCTCGAAAACCCAAGGTGGCTGAGGCGCAGGCGGCGCTACGCTCGCGATCATCGAAGCCGCGGAGGGCGCGCGCGGGACGCAAGCCCGCCATCGATCCGCGCATCGAGCGCTCGCGCCAGGTGATCCTCCAGGCCGTGCTCGACGAGCTGAGCGACAAGGGGAATGGCTCACTCACGATCGAATCCGCCGCGCGCCGCGCACGTGTCGGCAAGGCGACGATCTATCGCCATTGGCCCGACAAGATCGCGCTGATCGCCGATGCGTTCAAGCTGTTGCAGCAGCAGCGCGACCCCGAGCTCGTGACCGGCTCGCCGCGCGAGAAGCTCGAGCGGGTTCTGCGCCATGTCGCCGATGTGGTTGCGGATTCGCCCTTCTCCGCCTGTCTGCCGGCGCTGATCGAGGGCGCGGAGCGCGACCGCGCCCTGCGGCGGTTTCATCACCAGTTTCAGGCCGAGGCGCGCAAGCCCACCGTTGCCTTGATCGCCAGCGGCATTGCCACAGGGGATTTCCCCGCCCGCATCGATCCGGAGATCGCGGCTTTCGCCCTCCTCGGCGCGATCTTCTTTTGCCGGCTGATGACGAACGCGCCGTTCCCCAAGGAGCGTGTTCCGAGCTTGATCAACACCGTTTTCGGCTCGAACGGCTGACGCGCAAGGCCGCGCGACCGGAAACGAATGTCTCGCCTATCGCTACCGTCGTCCGGTCGACGAGTTGTGCTCCGGGCTTCCGGCTGATCGCCGTCTCAAGCTTTTATCGAAACGCCGCTCGACGAATCGCCGATCGGTTTCCCCTGATAGGCTTGCATTGTCTGCAATATCGAGTCGAGCAGAGAGGTGCCGATCGCGCCGGGCGTGCTGTGCATCCAGTTATCTTGAGTTTGAAAAGTCGAAATGAAGTCGTGCGTCGCCTGATCGCTCAGGCTCTGCGACGCGGTCGCCGGCTGGCCTTTGATCGGAACCGAATCGCCGCCCGACGCGTCGATCATCATCAGAACCGACTGATCCGGCGACAGCGCGCCCTGATGGCGGAGGCTTTGAATCTCCTGCCGGAATTGCGCGTTCGTCGCATTCGTGAAGTTGTAGGTCGTCCCAGTCGCGCCTTGCATGGCCCCGGCGATTGACATGCTCATCGCACTCTCCCGACGAAACGAACCCCAACGCCTCAGGCCTTCGCAAAAGATGTGCCGGTAAAGCCTTGCCGGACTGTCCGTCGTTTCGCTGCACGGTCATGTCTGGGATCTGTCGAGATGTGCCTATGGCATGTCGTCCCCGGCAATTTCTGCCCGGAAAAGAAAACTCTTTGCCGCCTTTTGCCGAAGGCGGCTTCACGCATGACAGATCCAATCTGATGCATCTGTCGAACGTCAGAGCCGCGGCGGAGGCCTGCGCTGGTTGCGTCCAGCAGCCGATCGCTGAATACTGACGCTGCCCGATGAAGGCCCAAGATCAAGACCAGGAGAGGAAGAGCGATGTCATTCTACCGCGGCATGACTTGCGAGAACGTGACCATCAAAGGCGACAAAGGAACGCCGATCACCGCCTATGTGGCGAAGCCATCGGGCGCCGGTCCCTTTCCGGGCGTCGTGCTGATCCACCATTTGCCGGGATGGAGCGAGCTCTACATCGAGACGACACGCCGCTTCGCCCATCATGGCTATCTCGCGATCTGCGCCAACCTCTATGAGCGTGAGGGCGGGGGCAGCGACGCCAATCCCGACGATGTCGCCGCCAAGGTTCGCGCCGCGGGCGGCATCGCCGACGCGCAGATGGTCGGCGATACCGAGGCGGCCGTGAAATGGATGCGGGCGCAGCCCAATCACAACGGCAAGGTCGGCCTTATCGGCTCCTGCTCGGGCGGAAGGCACGCCTTCCTCTATGCCTGCCAGCGCAAGGATATCGATGCCTGCGTCGAGCTTTGGGGCGGCCGCGTGGTGATGGGCAAGGAGGAATTCAACACCAAGACGCCGGTCGCGCCGATCGACCTGACGAAGGATCTGAGCTGCCCGCTGCTCGGCCTCTTCGGCAACGAGGATCGCGCGCCGAGCCCCGAGCAGGTCAATCAGCACGAAGCCGAGCTCAAGAAGCACGGCAAGAGTTACGAGTTCCACCGCTACGACGGCGCCGGCCACGGATTCTTCTATTGGCACCGGCCGCTCTATCGGCCCGAGCAGTGCATGGACGGGTGGAGCAAGATATTCGCTTTCTTCGGCAAGCATCTGGCGAAGTAGGAGGCGCGAGCATGTGCACGTCCATCATCGAGGTCATCGAAGCGGAAGGCATGGCAAAGCGCGCCGAGGATTGGTTCCTGCTGTCGCATGCCGTGGTCGCCTATGACCACGCGCGCCACGCGCCGCTGGGCGACGTCATCACGCTCGACTTCGTCAACCGGGATCTCGACCCCGGCGCCAGGGCGGGGATCGAGATGACCTTGGAGACGGCCAAGGCGTTGCGCGCCGCGCTCGACCGGGCCATTGCCGCCGCCGAATTCGAGGAAGCGGAAGTGCGCGGCAAGGGCGCCTTGCCGAGCCTCGTTCGCGCCGCCTAAAGCCGATGGCGGCTTCCCCCACCTACGATCCCGCCGCCCAGTTCGAGCTCGAAGTCAAAGAGGTCGAGTTCCGGCGCAACCGCGCCGGAAGGATGCTGATGGCGCGGATCTATCAACCGCAAGGGCGCGGACCCTTTCCCGCCATGCTCGACCTGCATGGCGGCGCGTGGAACAACAAGGACCGCCACGCCGAAGAGCCGATGGATCGCGCGCTCGCTGCGAGTGGGCTTTTGGTCGTCGCGGTCGATTTGACCCTGGCGCCCGAGGCGCCCTATCCCGCTTGCGTGCAGGACGCGAATTA
>JBJKPV010000162.1:0-8883 GCA_046706015.1 Allostellaceae bacterium
CGGTCTGAGCGCGCGGCAATCGCTCGGCCAGAATTTTCTGCTCGATCTCAATTTGACCCGACGGATCGCCCGCGCCGCCGCGCCACTCGACATGGCCTCGGTGATCGAGATCGGTCCGGGCCCGGGCGCCCTGACCCGCGCTCTCCACATCGAGGGCGCCGCCCATGTCACCGCGATCGAGCGCGATCAGCGCTGCCTTGGCGCCTTGGCGGAGATCGGTGACGCTTTCCCCGGCCGCCTGACTGTGATCGAGGCCGATGCGCTTGAGGCATCCTTGCCCGATCTCGTCCCCGCGCCGCGCAAGATCGTCGCCAATCTCCCTTACAACATCGCCACGCCGCTTCTGCTGCGCTGGCTGGGCGAGATCGAGGCCTATGAGAGTCAGACCCTGATGTTCCAGAAAGAAGTGGCGCAGCGCCTCGCTGCCGCCCCGCGAAGCAAGGAGTACGGCCGGCTCTCCGTGCTGACGCAATGGCTCTGCCGCGTCGAGGCCCTCTTCGACGTGCCGCCGGCAGCGTTCGTTCCTGCGCCCAAGGTGACCTCGACTCTGGTCCGCCTGACGCCGCGCCCGGCGCCCTTGGCGCCGTGCCGGCGCGACCTGCTCGAACGAGTCACCGCGGCCGCCTTCGGGCAACGTCGCAAGATGCTGCGCCAGAGCCTGCGCGCGCTCGGCGGCGACGTTGGCGCGCTGATCGCGGCGGCGGAAGTTGACCCGACCGCGCGCGCGGAAGAGCTTTCCGTCGCAGAATTTTGCACCCTGGCGCGCTTTATCGACCGGCCCGCAGCCGGTTGACGAAATCGGCCAGCCCGATCTGGCGCTCGCGCCGCCTGCGCTCGGCCTCGAGAATGGCCCGCACCTCGCGCACGCTCGCCTCGAGATCGCGATTGACGATCACGTAATCGTATTCCGCCCAGTGACTCATCTCGTCGGAGGATTTGGCCATGCGCCCCGCCACCACTTGGCGGCTGTCCTGCGCGCGCGTTTTGAGCCGGCGCCGCAGCGCCGCCATGCTGGGCGGCAGAATGAATACCGAAACCAGATCCTGCGGTACATTGGCGGCGAGCTGCTGCGATCCTTGCCAATCGACGTCGCTGATGATATCGGTGCCCGCCTCGAGCGCGCGCATCACGGGCGTGCGCGGCGTTCCATAGCAATTGCCGAAGACGACCGCGTGCTCGAGCAGCTCGCCCTTGGCGACGAGCGCGTCGAACGCGGCGCGGGTGATGAAGTGATAGTGCCGGCCGTGGACCTCACGCGGCCGGCGCGCGCGGGTCGTCACCGAAACCGACATTTTGAGCTCGCGGTCGCGGGCGACGAGCGTCCGCGTGATCGTCGTCTTGCCCGCGCCCGACGGCGAGGACAGGACCAGGAGAATCCCGCGGCGCTTGATCTTCGTTTCGGCCATCGGCGGCTTATTCGATGTTCTGAACCTGTTCGCGCAGCTGCTCGATCGCGGCCTTAAGCGCGAGCCCGATTCGCGTGAGCTCAAGATCGGCCGATTTCGAGCACAGGGTGTTGGCCTCGCGGTTGAATTCCTGACAGAGGAAATCGAGCCGCCGCCCGATCGCGCCGCCCTCGGTGAGGAGTTCGCGCGCGGCCCCGAGATGGGCGGCGAGGCGATCGAGCTCCTCGCGAATATCCGCCTTGGCGATGATCAGCGCCGCCTCGTGGGCGAGCCGCTCTTGGGGCAGCGCGGGAACGGCCTCGAGCAGCGCCGTGATCAGACCATCGAGGCGCGCCTTGATCGCACCCGGCTGCATCGCCGCCGAGGCTTCGGCATGCTCGACGAGCCCGGCGATCTCGGCGAGCCGCGCAGACAGAACCTGTTGCAGCCGCGTGCCTTCCTCGAGACGCGCGGCGATCAGGTGATCGAGCGCGCGCTCGAAGCTTTGCGCCAACAACGCAATTTGGCGCTCGCGCGTCGCCTCATCGGGGATCTCCTCGGCGCTCTCGATCACGCCTTTGAGCGCTAGCAGCCCGTCGAGCCGCGGCGGCGCGATATTGTCGAACTCGGACGTGACCTCGCGCGCGAGATCCATGATCGCGGCCAGGGCCTCGCGATTGAGACGCAGCCCGCTCGCGCCGGCCGCCTTGGTCATGGCGAGGTTCACGGTAAGCGAGCCGCGGCGAAGCTTCTGATTGAGGCTGGCGCGCAGAGCGATCTCGAGCACTTCGTAGCCGCCGGGCAAACGAAAGCGCAGATCGAGCGCCTTGGCATTGACGCTCTTCAACTCCCAGACCCAGCTCAGCGTGCCGTCATGGCCATCGCCGCGCGCGAAGCCCGTCATGCTTGAAATCGTCATGGCGGCTTTATAACCCCGGCCCGCAAAAAAAACGATGGGCCAGGTCAGCCGCCGCGCTGCTCGCTCCGGAGCTTGGCGACGTTGCGATTATGCTCGGCGAGGGTCTTGGCGAAAACGTGGCCGCCCGTGCCGTCGGCGACGAAATAGAGCTCGCCGCGATCCTCGGGATGGAGCGCCGCGTGCAGGGACGCCAAGCCGGGATTATCGATTGGGGTCGGCGGCAGGCCCTTTTCGAGATAGGTGTTGTAGGGCGAGGGCACGGAAAGATCGTCGTGGTCGAGCGGATGCGCCAAAGGCTCGGCGCCGCCCTTGGTCAGGACATAGATCACCGTCGGATCGGCCTGAAGCTTCATGCCGATTTTGAGCCGGTCGATATAGACGCCGGCGACGCGCGCGCGCTCGTCGGGGCGCGCGGTCTCCTTCTCGATGATCGAGGCGAGCGTCACCGCCTGGGCCGGACTGTCGAGCGGCAGGCCCGGCGCGCGCGCCGCCCATTCCTTGGCGAGCGCGTCCTGCATGGCGCGGTGCATGCGCGCGAGCAACTCCTCGCGCGTGTTGCCGAGAACGTAGAAATACGTATTGGGAAGGAGCGTTCCTTCGGGCGGCTCGGCGTCGATCTTGCCGGTGAGCGCGGGCGCCGCGTCGATCAGCGCCACCACCTCGGCGCTGGTGAGCCCTTCGGGCACCGTCAGCCGATGACGCACGACCTTCCCGCTCGCGATCAGCTCCGCCGCGGCGCGGCCGCTGCTCCGGGCCGGGAAGTCGTACTCGCCCGCCTTGAGCTCGTGCGCGCGGCCGGTGAGATAGGTTCCGAGCGTAAAGGCGAAGGGGTGATCGATGACGCCGGCGGCGGTGAGTGTCTCGGTCACCTCGTGCAGGCTCGAGCCTTTGGGAATGACGACGATTTTCGGCGCGGCGAGGGGCCCCGGCGCGGCGTAATCCCGCCATACCGAATAGCCTGCGACGATAACCGCAAGCAGCAGGACGGAGGCGAGCCATCCCGCTTTGCGGCCGAAAAGGCGCATCTCAGGGCGCCGGCCCGAAGATCAGCGAAGCGTTGGTGCCGCCGAAACCGAAGGAATTGGAGAGCGCGTAACGCACCTTGCGCTCCTTGGCGCGCAGCGGGACGAGGTCGATATCGCAATTGGGGCTCGGATTCTCGAGATTGAGCGTCGGCGGAACGATACTGTCGCGCATCGCGAGGATCGAGAAGATCGCCTCGGTGCTTCCCGCCGCGCCGAGGAGATGGCCGATCGAGGATTTGGTCGAGGACATCGCGAGCTTGTAGGCGTGATCACCGAAAAGGCGCTTCACCGCGCCAAGCTCGATCTCGTCGCCCAACGGCGTCGAGGTGCCATGGGCGTTGATGTAGTCGATCTGCTCCTTGGCGATGCCGGCGCGCTTCAAGGCGTTGCGCATGGCGCGGAACGCGCCATCACCGTCCTCGGCCGGCGCGGTGATGTGATGCGCATCGCCCGACATGCCGTAGCCGATCAGCTCGGCATAGATTTTGGCGCCGCGCTTCTTCGCGTGCTCCAGTTCCTCGAGCACGACAACGCCGGCGCCCTCGCCCATGACGAAGCCATCGCGCGCCTGGTCCCAGGGGCGCGAGGCGCGCGGCGGCTCATCGTTGAAGGCGGTCGAGAGAGCGCGCGAAGCGGCAAAGCCGGCGATGCCGATCCGGCACACGGCCGCCTCGGTGCCGCCCGCGACCATCACATCGGCGTCCTCCCACATGATGATCCGCGCCGCGTCGCCGATCGCATGCGCGCCCGTCGAGCAGGCGGTGACGACCGCGTGGTTGGGGCCCTTGAAGCCGTAGCGGATCGAGACATGGCCCGAGGCGAGATTGATGAGATTGGAGGGAATGAAGAAGGGCGAGAGCCGCCGCGGCCCTTTCTCGTGTACGGTCAGCGCGCCCTCGGTGATGCCGGGCAACCCTCCGATGCCGGAGCCGATCATCACGCCGGTGCGCTCGTGCGCCTCCGCGTCCTGGGGCTTCCAGCCGGAATCCTTCACCGCCTGCTCGGCCGCCGCCATCGCGAAGACGATGAACTCGTCCATCTTGCGCTGGTCTTTGGGCGGAACCCAGTCGTCGGCATTGAAAGCGCCGGCGGCGGTTTCGCCGCGCGGCACTTGGCCCGCGACTTTCGAAGGGAGATCCGAAACGTCGAAATTCTGGATCGCGCGGATGCCGGACTCGGCCGCGATCAACCGCTTCCAGACATGCTCGGCGCCCACGCCCAAGGGCGTGACCAGACCGACTCCGGTGACGACGACCCGTCGCATCCCGCGGCGAGCGTTAAGCCGGATGCGCTTCGATGAATTGGACGGCGTCTTTGACGGTCACGATCTTCTCGGCGGCATCGTCCGGAATCTCGCAACCGAACTCTTCCTCGAACGCCATCACCAGCTCGACCGTGTCGAGGCTGTCGGCGCCCAGATCGTCGATGAAACTGGCATTCTCGGTGACCTTGGACTCGTCGACGCCCAGGTGCTCGACTACGATCTTCTTTACCCGCTCGGCGACATCGCTCATCACACGTTCCTCGACAAAATTGACGCGCAAAATCGGTTGTCTATCAACAGCTTCCGCCGCGCTCGACCGACCGGCCGGCCGAAAGCGACGGTTACTAACATAGATCGCAGCCCATTACCAGCGCGGCCAGACCGCGCGGCACGAAGGCTAGATCATGGCCATGCCGCCATTGATGTGCAAGGTTTGACCGGTAATGTAGCGCGCTTCCTCGCTCGCGAGAAAGAGCACGCCGGCCGCGACTTCGTCGGGCGCGCCGATTCGCCCCATCGGAATCGCGGCGGCGATGCGCGTCTTCTGCTCCTCGGTCAGGACGTCGGTCATCGCGGTCGCGATGAAGCCGGGCGCGACGCAATTGACGGTGATGCCGCGCTGCGCCACTTCCGCGGCGAGCGCCTTGGTCATGCCAACGGTCCCCGCTTTGGCGGCAGCGTAGTTTGCCTGTCCCGGATTGCCGGTCGCGCCGACGATCGAGGTGATGGCGACGATGCGCCCCCAGCGCCGCCGCACCATGCCGCGCAAGGCCGCGCGCGACAGACGGAACCCGGCCGTGAGATCGACGTCGATCACCTTCTGCCAATCCTCGTCCTTCATGCGCAGCGCCAGCATGTCGCGGGTGAGCCCGGCATTGTTGACGAGGATGTCGAGCTGGCCCATCGCCTCCTCGGCGTTCTTGACGAGGGCATCGGCGGAAGCCGCCTCGCCCAGATCCGCGGTTGCGACGAAAGCGCGCTCGCGCAAGGTTCCGGCCAGTTCCTCAAGCGCCGGCCGTCGCGTGCCGTGAAGCATCACCTTGGCGCCCGCGCCGTGGAGCGCGCGCGCGATCGCGCCGCCGATACCGCCCGATGCGCCCGTCACGAGCGCCGTCTTGCCGCTCAAATCAAACATCGCCAACCGCCAAGCCCCTTCTCTTGCCGCTACACCGTCTTGAGAAATCCCTCGAGCTCGGCCGGTGTGCCGATCGCTTTCGTCGATAAATCGCGATCGATGCGCTTGGCGAGACCGCTCAGCACGCGGCCGGCGCCGAGTTCGATCAGCTCATCGACGCCCTCCTCTTTGGCAGCAAGCACGCATTCGCGCCACCGCACCAACCCGGTCACCTGCGCGACGAGAAGCCGCTTGATCTCGCCCGGATCGCGCACCGGCCGCGCGCTGACATTGGCGATGAGCGGTATCAGCGGCTCGCGCAGATCGACCGCGGCGAGCGCTTCCTCCATCTCGTCGGCGGCGGGCTTCATCAGCGCGCAATGGAAGGGCGCGCTCACCGGCAGCATGATCGAGCGCCGCGCGCCGCGCTCGGCGGCAATCGCCACCGCGCGCTCGACCGCGGTTTTGTGGCCGCTGACCACGACCTGACCCGGACCGTTGTCGTTAGCGGCATCGCAGACCTCGCCCTGCGCCGCCGCCGCGGCGACCTCGCGCGCGGCGTCGATCTCCATGCCGAGGAGTGCGGCCATCGCGCCGACGCCCACCGGCACGGCGCGCTGCATCGCCAGGCCGCGGCGCTTCAAGAGGCGCGCCGCATCGGCGAGGCCGAGCGCGTGGGAAGCGGCGAGCGCCGAGTACTCGCCCAGCGAATGGCCGGCAACGAAGGCGAAGTGGCGCCTCAAATCGAGCCCGCCGTCTTTTTCCAGAACCCGCGCGGCGGCAGCACTGACGGCCATCAAGGCCGGCTGCGCGTTCTCGGTCAAGGTCAGCTCGTCTGCCGGGCCCTCGAACATCAGGCGCGACAGATTCTGGCGCAACGCTTCGTCGATTTCCTCGAAAGCCTCGCGTGCCGTCGCGAAGGCCGCCGCAAACTCTCGCCCCATGCCCACACTTTGCGAGCCCTGCCCAGGAAACACCAAGGCGCGCGTCATCTCGTCCCCTCCCCGCCGCGGGACCGACTCGTCAGAGCAGATTGCTCCAGTCGGTCTTCCCATAATCGAATTGCAGCCGGTCATAGTGCCGGCAGCGCAATTTCATATCGATGATTTTGCGACCCGCTTCCGCCGGTTCGACATCGAGCTGAACGCGCGTATTCCCACGCACGCAGATGAGGTCGGCCCTGCGCTCGATCTGTGCTATCTCGGCATCGGTGGGCGCGGCCGGACCCGCGCTCATCCGGACCACCGAAACTCCGATGACGGACCGTGCCGGATCTTGTGCGATGGGCACGCATCCTGCCAAAAGCGCTGCCAAAACAGCAACGTATGCGAATCGACCCATGACCATCTCCCACTCGCTTCTGGTGCGATAACACCGGCCATCGTTTCTGTCCATAGATGAGGCGAGGACTTGCGCGCGTTGCGGCGCCCTCCTATATTCCGCCCCCTCCTTGCCGGCTTGGCCGGCTAGGTCCGGGCGGCTGACCGTCGACGCAGCGATGCGCGACCAGCGCCGGGCCGCAAAAACAGCCATAAGGAGATTGGATGCCTTTTTACGAGAACGTGTTCATCGCGCGCCAGGACATTTCCGCCACCCAGGTGGAAGCCTTGGCCGATACTTTCGCCAATCTCGTCGCCGAGCAGGGTGGAAAGATCGAAAAGCGTGAATATTGGGGCCTGCGGAATCTCTCCTATCGCATCAAGAAGAACCGCAAGGGTCATTACATGCTGTTCAATCTCGATGCGCCGCCGGCCGCGATCAGCGAGCTCGAACGCAACATGCGCATCAACGAGGACGTGCTGCGCTACCTGACGATCAGGGTCGAAGCGCTTGAGGCCGGGCCATCGGCGATTCTGCAGAACCGGGGCCGCGACGAGCGCGACCGGGATCGCGACCGCGGCCCGCGCCGCGGCTATGGCGATCGCGATCCGCGCGAGGAGGGAGGCGAGCGTGAGTGATCAGGACGAACGCGGCGAGCGCGGCGGCGGCCGCCCGGCGGCGCGCCGGCCCTTCTTCCGGCGGCGCAAATCCTGCCCCTTCTCGGGGCCGCACGCGCCCAAGATCGACTACAAGGATGTGAAGTTGCTGCAGCGCTTCGTTTCCGAGCGCGGCAAGATCGTGCCGAGCCGCATCACGGCGGTCTCGACCAAGAAACAGCGCGAGCTCGCGCAGGCGATCAAGCGCGCGCGCTATCTCGGGCTCCTGCCCTACGCGCTGCGCTAGAGACGCTCGCGAAGGTGGACGTTATACTGCTCGAACGGGTGGAAAATCTCGGCCAGATGGGCCAGGTCGTGAAGGTGCGGCCCGGCTATGCGCGCAACTACCTGTTGCCGCAGAAGAAGGCCCTGCGCGCGACCAAGGACAACCTCGCCTATTTCGAGAAGCAGCGCGCGCAGCTCGAAGCGGCCAATCTCACGCGCCGCAGCGAGGCCGAAGAGGTCGCGCAAAAGCTCGACGCGCTTTCGGTGGTGATCATCCGCCAGGCCGGCGAGAGCGGCCAGCTCTACGGCTCGGTCAGCGCGCGCGACATCGCCGACGCTGTGACCGCCGCGGGCTTCACCGTGACGCGCGGTCAGATCGTGCTCGACCGTGCGATCAAGACCCTGGGCTTGCACAAGCTGCGCCTCGTCCTTCATCCCGAGGTCGCGGTCCATGTGACGGCCAACGTCGCGCAATCGGCCGAGGAAGCGGAGATGCAGGAAAAGGGCATCGATCCGGTCAGGCTGGCGCAGGAAACAGCGACGCGCGAGGCGGAAGAAGCCATGGCGGGCGCCGCGGAAGAAGACAAGGCGGACGATTAACCGCCGCCTCACCGGCGGCGACTTCCCTACCCTTCGAGCCGCAAGCGATAGCCGACCCCGGCCTCGGTCTGAATGAGGCGCGGGCGCTCGGGATCGTCTTCAATCTTCTGCCGCAACTGGCGGATATAGATCCGCAGATACTGAACGTCGGTAACGCCGCCCCAGACCTCGCGCATCAAGTATTGATGGGTCAGCACCTTGCCCGCCTGCGTCACCAGCACGCGCAGCAAATCGTATTCCCGAGGCGAGAGCTTGATCTCGACGCCCCCCACGGTGACATGGCGGCGGACGAGATCGACCATGAGGCTGCCGCTGGTGAAGACCGGCTCCGCGCCCTGTTGCTGCAAGCGGTGCCGCAGCGCGGCGCGCAGCCGC
>JBJKPV010000163.1:0-5657 GCA_046706015.1 Allostellaceae bacterium
CCCGCCGCGCGGCCGCGCATCAGTACCTCTTCGAAACGCAGGACCTCGACCCGCGAGACCTGTCCCCGCTCCGGCGCGTCGATGGCGATCACATGCGCCACGGTATCGACCTGGTCGGCCGCCGGCAGCACACGCTGCGCCAGGGCGGAGGTGGAAACGATCACGGCGCGCGCGCCGCTATTGGCGAGGAGATAGCGGTGATCCTCGACCGTGTGCGTCGTATAGGCCGGGACGGTGATGCCGCCGGCGCTCATGATCGCCAAATCGGCGATCACCCATTCCGGCCGGTTCTCGGCAACGAGGCCGACGCGATCGCCGCGCTGCACGCCCAGCGCGCGCAAGCCGCGTGCGAGGTCGCGCACCTGGTCGGCGGCATTGCGCCAGCTCAGCGGGCGATAGGGGCCGTCGCGCTTGGCCCAAAGGAATGGCCGGTCGCCACGCCGCTCCGCCTGGGCAAAGAACATGGCGGCAAGGTTGGGCCAGTCTCGTTCCACCGCGCTTTCTCCCCCGGCCGCGTTCATGGCGCCGGGATACAGGGCCTTGGGCTTGGCGTCAATTTGGCGGCGCTCTATATCCAGGGAGTAACGAAGGAGCACGCATGAGCGATATTAGCGAGGCGGCGCAGCTCGGACCGCTTCCCCAATGGGATTTGACCGATCTCTATCCCGGCCGCGACAGCGCCGCGCTGAAACAGGCGGTGGCGGGCGCCGAGGAGGAAGCTGCGTCCTTCCGGATACGCTATGAGGGCAAGCTGGCGAGCCTCTCCGGCAGCGCGCTGGCGCAAGCGATTGAGCGCTATGAGTGCGTTCAGGAGACGCTCGGGCGGCTGATGAGCTACGCCTATCTCGATTATTGCACGTCCATGACCGATGCCGAAACCGGTCGCTTCTTCCAGGACATGCAGGAAAAAGTCAACGCGATCTCGACCGCGCTGTTGTTTTTCACGCTGGAGCTCAACCGCGTTGAGGAGGCCGATCTCGCCGAAAAGCTGAAAGATGCGGCGCTCGCTCATTACGCGCCCTGGCTGCGCGACACGCGCGCCTTCCGTCCCTATCAGCTCAGCGACGATCTGGAAAAGCTGCTGCACGAGAAATACGTCGCCGGGCGCGCGGCCTGGACGCGTCTCTTCGATGAGACGGTGGCGAGCCTCAAATTCCCGGTCGCGGGCAAGGAGCTTTCCAGCGCCGAGGCGCTTCATCTGCTTTCCGAGCCCGACGCGGCTTTGCGGCGCGAGGCGGCGAAGTCGATCGGCGCAGTCTTCGGCGCCAATACGCGGATCTTCGCCCTCATCACCAACACGCTTGCCAAGGACAAGGAGGTCGAAGACCGCTGGCGCGGCTTCAAGCGCCCGATCTCGTCGCGCAATCTCGGCAATTTTGTCGAGGACGAGGTCGTCGACGCGCTGATCAAGGCGGTGCGCGAATCCTTCCCGGCGCTGTCGCATCGCTACTATCGACTGAAGGCGAAATGGTTCGGGGTGGAAGCGCTTCCCTATTGGGACCGCAACGCGCCCCTGCCCGACGAGGACGAGCGCCGCTTCAGCTGGGACGAGGCGCGGCGCACGGTGCTTGAGGCCTACGGCACCTTCTCGCCGGATATGGAAGCGATCGGCAAGCGCTTTTTCGACCATCGCTGGATCGATGCGCCGGTCTCGCCGAGCAAGGCGCCGGGCGCCTTCGCGCATCCGACCGTGCCGAGCGTCCATCCCTATCTGCTCTTGAACTACATGGGCAAGGCGCGCGACGTGATGACCCTGGCGCATGAGCTGGGCCATGGCGTGCATCAGGTTCTGGCCGGGCCGCAGGGCGCACTCATGTCGGACACGCCGCTGACCTTGGCCGAGACCGCCTCGGTCTTCGGCGAGATGTTGACCTTCCAATCGATGCTGAAGACCGAGAGCGATCCGAAGCGGCGCAAGGCGCTGCTCGCCGCCAAGGTCGAGGACATGATCAACACTGTCGTGCGCCAGATCGCCTTCGTCGAATTCGAGATCCGGCTGCACGACGCGCGGCGCGGCGGCGAACTCACGCCCGATCGCATCGGCGACATTTGGATGTCGGTGCAAGGCGAAAGTCTCGGGCCCGCAATCCGCTTCGAGGACGAATATCGCTGCTACTGGACCTACATCCCGCACTTCATCCACACGCCTTTCTATGTTTACGCCTATGCCTTCGGCGATTGTCTTGTCAATTCGCTCTACGCGGTCTATCAGGGCGCGCAGGCAGGCTTTGCCGAGAAATATCTCGACATGCTGCGGGCCGGTGGCACCAAGCGGCACAAGGAGCTGCTCGCGCCCTTCGGGCTCGATGCGAGCGATCCCAAATTCTGGCACAAGGGTCTTGGCGTCATCGCGGGCTTCATCGACCAGCTCGAAAAGCTGGGCTGAGAGCGGCGACCCCCATGCCCGACGATGACAGCCTGCCGGGACGGATGCGCCGCTATGCGCGCGTCTCCACCACCATGGGCGGGCTGGCGGCGCGGCTTGCCGGTGAACGCTATCTCGGCATCGGCATCGACCGCGCGCATCATGCCGCCGATTTGACCCGCGCGCTCGGCGGCATCAAGGGCCCGCTGATGAAGGTGGCGCAGCTGCTGGCGACCATTCCCAACGCGCTACCGCAGGAATATGCGCGCGAGCTCGCGAGCCTGCAGTCGAACGCGCCGCCGATGGGTTGGCCCTTCGTCAAGCGGCGCATGGCGAGCGAGCTCGGCGAAAACTGGGAGCAGCGCTTCAAGAGCTTCGAGCACGAGGCGGCGCGTGCGGCCTCGCTCGGCCAGGTTCATCGCGCCGTCGCCAAGGACGGAAGAGCCCTCGCCTGCAAGCTCCAATATCCCGACATGGGATCGGCGGTCGAGGCCGATCTGACGCAGCTCAAATTCGTCCTCTCGCTCTATGAGCGCTACGACCGCGCCGTTTCGACCGCCGAGATCCACGCCGAGATCTCCGAGCGTTTGCGCGAGGAGCTCGACTACAAGCGCGAGGCCGCGCACATGCGCCTTTATCGGTCGATGCTCGCGGACGAGAAGGGCGTGACCATCCCCGAGCCCATTCCGGAATTGTCGACAGCGAGGCTCCTGACCATGACCTGGGTCGAGGGCACGCCGATGTTAGAGGCAGCGAAAGCGCCGCTCGCCAACCGCAATACGATCGCGCGCAACATGTTCCGCGCCTGGTATATCCCCTTTTACTATTACGGCGTCATCCACGGCGATCCGCATCTCGGCAATTACACCGTGCGCAAGGACGACGGCATCAACCTCCTCGATTTCGGCTGCATCCGTATCTTCGGCCCGAAATTCGTCAAGGGCGTGATCGATCTCTATCACGCGCTCGACCGCGACGATCGCGACCTCGCGGTCTCCGCCTATCAGGCCTGGGGCTTCGGCCATCTGACGCCCGAGATCATCGACGTGCTCAACCGCTGGGCGCGGTTCATCTACGCGCCACTCCTGGAGGATCGCAAACGGCGAATCCAAGAGAACGAGGAAGAGGGCGTTTACGGCCGCGAGCTGGCGGAGAACGTCCATCGCGAGCTGCGCCGTCTCGGCGGGGTCAGGCCGCCGCGCGAATTCGTGTTCATGGATCGCGCCGCGCTGGGCCTCGGCTCCGTCTTCACCCATTTGAAGGCCGAGATCAACTGGCACCGCCTGTTCCACGAATTGATCGAGGATTTCGATTCGGCCGAGCTCTAAAAGCGCCAGAAGGCGGCACTGACTGCTGCTGGCGTCCCGACCGCCGCCACGCCGACCGCGCGCAAGAAGCGTGGCACGTCACGGTAATGTCCCCAACCGCCCCCTTGCCCCGCCTGCGGGCTTGGGCTTAAGAAAAGCGGCGGGGAAGCAATCGGCATCGCCGCTCGTTGTCGTCCGAAGGTGGTTGCGCGCGCCTCAGGAGCATGATGAGCAAGACGATTTTGGTTACCGGCGGCGCCGGCTATATCGGCGCACATGCGTGCAAGGCCTTGGCCAGGGCCGGCTACGAGCCGGTGGCTTACGACAATCTGGTCTATGGTCATCGCGAGGCGGTGCGCTGGGGCCCGCTGATCGAGGGCGATCTGGCCGACCGCGCCCTGCTGGCCGAGACGATCGCCCGCCACAAGATTGGCGCTGTGATGCACTTCGCCGCTTATGCCTATGTCGGCGAGTCGATCGAGAAGCCGGAAAAGTATTTCCATAACAACGTGGTGAACAGCCTCGGTTTGATGGAAACGATGCTGACGGCGGGGGTCAAACGGATCGTCTTCTCCTCGACCTGCGCTACTTACGGCCTGCCCGAATCGATGCCGATCCGCGAGGACACTCCGCAGCGCCCGGTCAACCCTTACGGCGAATCGAAACTGATGATCGAGCGCGCGCTCTATTGGCACAGCGTGGCGCATGACCTCCGCCACGTCGCCTTGCGCTATTTCAACGCCGCCGGCGCCGACCCCGAAGGGGAGATCGGCGAGGCGCATGATCCCGAGACCCATCTCATTCCGCTTATCCTCGACGTCGCGCTGGGTCGCCGCGCTCAGATCGACGTGTTCGGCACCGACTACCCGACCCCGGATGGCACCGCCATCCGCGACTATATCCACGTCCAGGACTTAGCCGAGGCGCATGTGCTGGCGCTACGCCATCTCGAATCCGGCGGCGACAGCATGGCGCTCAACCTCGGCACCGGCGAGGGCCATTCCGTGCGCACGACGATCGAGACCGCGAAACGCGTCACTGGGCGTCCGATCGCCGCGCGCGACACCTCGCGCCGCCCCGGCGATCCGCCGGTGCTGGTCGCCGACGCGACGCGCGCGCGCGCGGTGCTGGGATGGACGCCGCGCCTGGCTGCGCTCGACCGCATCATCGCCAGCGCTTGGTCCTGGCATCAGCGCCGCTTTGCAGCGAGCGCGCCGAAGTCCCCTTCCTGATGGCGCCCGATTCGACGACCGCGCCACGCGCCGGGCAGGGTGCCACCACGGCTGGCCAGCCGATCCGGGTGCGCGGCAAGTTCTTCTTTCAGGGCGAGGAAAAATTCTTTGTCCGCGGCGTGACCTACGGCCCCTTCGCGCCCGGCACGCATGGCGACCAATTCCCCGAGCGCGACGTGGCCGCGCGCGATTTCGCGCTGATGGCCGAGGCCGGCGTCAACACCGTGCGCGTCTTCACCGTGCCGCCGCTCTGGCTCCTCGATCTGGCCGACGACCATGGACTCAAGATGCTGGTCGGCATTCCCTGGTCGCAGCACGTGACCTTTCTCGACAACCCAGCGATCAGCCGCGAGGTCGAGCGCAGGATCATCGAGACGGTCAAGGGCATGAACCGCCATCCGGCGATTTTCGCCTATCTCGTCGGCAACGAGATCCCGCCCGACATGGTGCGCTGGCACGGGCCGGAGCGCGTGCGCGCGTTCTTGAAACGCCTTGTCGGCCTGATCAAGGACATCGATCCCGACCGCCTGGTCAGCTACGCCAATTTCCCCTCGACCGAATATCTGACGGTCGATTTCACCGATTTCCTCTGCTTCAACGTCTATCTCCATCAGGAAGGCGCGTTTCGGCGCTATATCTCGCGGCTTCACAACCTCGCCGTCGACCGGCCGCTGGTGCTGACCGAGTTCGGCATCGATTCGATGCGCGAAGGCGCTGAGGAACAGGCCGAGATCCTGACCTGGCAGTTGCGTA
>JBJKPV010000164.1:0-9386 GCA_046706015.1 Allostellaceae bacterium
CGCGCGTGGTCAGTTTCGCGGCGCTTCGGCTGTTTATTAGGCAATACCAAGAATTCCCGCTGCGATTCCGTTGCACGAGCAACCTTTGCTTTGGGACGCGCGAGCGATGGGTGCTCCGGCGGCACACCGGCCGATAAAGCACTCGCGCGAGATCGCCTTCATCGCCAGCGCATCGTTCGGCCGCACGGTGACGCAGAGCAAGCGCAATGTCTGTCCGACCATGGCATAGGCATTGCATCGTGCCCGGCGATGACGGCGCGCCCTATGCGAGGCGGCCGCGCAAGGCGGGCTCCAGCGATGCGGCTCGCAGCTTCAATGGAGATCGATGGCTAAGACGCGTAGTGGCGCCGATGCGCGCCTTTCGATTCCCGGGCGATCCTTGGCGGATCGCGCGGCGCGATATGCTCGCGAACACTCGCCGATGGTGACGCCGACATGAGCACCCTCGCCGCGACGCCCAACCTGTCGGTGCCGCCGATCATTTCCGCGCGTCATCTGGCCAAGCGCTACCGCTCGGAGCGCGACGACGAAATCATCGCCTTGGCAGATTTGAATTTCGATATCGCCCAAGGCGAATTCGTGTCGCTGGTGGGCCCGAGCGGTTGCGGCAAGTCGACCTTGCTCAAAATCCTGGCCGGGCTTCTGCCGCGCAGCGCCGGCATGGTGAATTTGGCCGATCGCGAGCTGCGCGGTCCCGATGTCGATGTCGGCGTCGTGTTTCAGGCGCCGGTTCTGCTGCCGTGGCGCACCGTGCTGCAGAACGTGCTGCTGCCGATCGAGTTTCGCCGCCTGCCGATGGCGGGATACCGGCGCCGCGCCGGCGAGCTCCTGGCGATGGTCGGGCTCGGCGATTTCATGAATCGCTATCCGCACGAGCTCTCCGGCGGCATGCAGCAGCGCGCGGCCATCGTTCGCGCGCTGGTGCAGGACCCGCATATATTGCTGATGGACGAGCCCTTCGGCGCGCTCGACGCGATGACGCGCGAGCAGATGAACCTCGAAGTGCTGCGCATCTGGCGCAGCAGCGGCAAGACGGTGATCTTCGTCACCCATTCGATCATCGAATCAGTCTTTCTTTCGGACCGGGTCTTCGTCATGACGCCGCGCCCCGGAACCATCGCCGACGTCGTCGCGATCGATCTGCCGCGCCCGCGCGAGCTGTCGGTCGTCAACACCGAGCGGTTCGGCGCCTATGCCGGCCATATCCGCTCGCTCTTGCACGCCAAAGAGGATCTCGCGGGATGAGCAGCTCGCACGAGACCGTCGGCCGCGGCAAGACGATCGCGTCCTGGCCGCTCCTGCCCGCGCTGCGCCGCCTCGCTGCGCGGGTCCGGCGCAAGCCCGAATGGAGCATCTCGCCGGCGGTTCTCGCCGCGCTGCTCATCGCCTGGCATGTCGCGACGCACGCGTTCCGCGTGCCCGAATTCATCCTGCCGAGTCCGGAGCAGGTCTGGGCGGCGCTCCTCGGCGGGCTCGCGCTCGGCCCCTTCGACCAATCGGGCTTCTGGTATCACACCGGCATCACCCTGTGGGAAGCGCTGCTCGGCTTCTTTCTCGGCTCCGGGGTCGGCGCCGCGCTCGGCTTCGCCATCGCCTCCTCGCGCCTCTTCGAGCGGGTCGCCTATCCCTACATCGTCGCCTTCCAGGCCTTGCCCAAGGTCGCGATCGCGCCGCTCCTCGTCATCTGGTTCGGCTTCGGCATCGACGGCAAGGTGCTGATCACCTCGATCATCACCTTCTTTCCGCTGCTGGTGAATGCGATCGCCGGCTATCAATCCGTCGATCCCGACCGCATCGATCTCGCCCGCTCCTGCAATGCGACCAGGTGGCAGATCCTGTGGAAGATCGTGATGCCGAGCGCCCTGCCCTTTCTCTTCGCCGGGCTCAACGTCGCGACCGTGCTCGCCGTGCTGGGCGCCATCGTCGGCGAATTCGTCGGCGCGCGCGCAGGGCTCGGCATGCTCCTCCTTCAATACGACCAGAATATGCAGATCGCGCCGGTCTTCGCCGTGCTGCTGATCCTGGGGCTGGTCGGCTTTCTCATGAACCTCGCCATCCGCCTGCTCGAGCGCCGCTTCTGCTTCTGGGCGCAGCGCATGAACCGCGCGCCGGGCGGCGAGGCGTGAACCAAGATTTGCGACCATTCAGCGAAAGGAAGAAGCGATTCATGAAAGCGTCCCGTATAGGACTGTGCGTTGCCCTCTCGATCCTTGGCCTGGCCACAGGCGCAAAGCAACCGGCGGCCGCGGAGCTCGCCAAAATCACCTTGGTCCAGACCCATCCTGTCCTGGCGATCGGCGAGGAGGTCTTTCTCTACGCCGTGCCGAAATATCTCGGCTATTTCCGCGATGAAGGGCTCGACGTCTCGATCCAGGGCGCCCATGGCGGCACGGCCGCGGCCCAGGTGCTGCAGAGCGGCGCCGCGCAATTCGCGACCACCATGCCCGAAAGCGTGCTGCAGATCCGCGAGCAAGGCGGCGACGTCGTCGCCTTCGACAATTTGAAGCGCGACAACGGCACCGCCATCGGCATCCTGCCGAATTCGCCGATCCATCAGCTGCGCGATCTCAAGGGCAAGACCGTCGCCGCGCTGAGCTGGGGCTCGGGCGGCGGCAAGCTCGTGATCCATATGCTCGGCGAGCTCGGCATCGGCCCCAACGATTATCAGCGCGTCACCGTCGGCGCCGGCGCGGCCGCCGCCGCGGCCTTGAACAGCAAGCAGGTCGACGCGGTGGTGCTGTGGGATGCGATGTTCGCGATCATGGAGAATGGCGGCACCAAGCTGCGCTATCTCGACGTGCCGATCCAGCGCCAGATGGCTGGGTTCACCTTGGCGACCACGGATAGCTATATCAAATCCAATCCCAAGCTAGTCGCGGGCTATTGCCGCGCCATCAACAAGGCGCTCTATTTCACGCGTACCAATGTCTCTGCGGCCATCACGATCGCGCTCAAGGAATTTCCGTCGCTGCACATTCCGGGCGTCGACCCGGCGATCCTCCAGAAGAACAGCGTCCACATCATGGAGGCCTGGCTCGCCAAGGCCGAGACCGGCGTGCCCTATGACGCCAAAACCGGAAACCTCTTGCCCGCCCGGTGGCAGTTCACCGAGAATTACTACCGCAAGGAAGGTATGCTCAAGGGCACCAAGCCGGTGGCGGAAGGCTACACCAACCGCTTCTTCGACAGCTGCAACGATTTCGATCGCCCGGCCGTCGCCGCCGCCGCCAAGCAATTCGGCCATCCCTCGTGATACGGGCGGACGGCCCGAGAGAGGAGGACCGCTTATGATCGTTCGCAAGGAACCGGATGGCGGGTTGCTGCTGATCGGCCAGACCGACCATTCGCGCCTGGTGGGACAACTCGGCGCGCATTGGGGCAATGAGCGCTTCGCCGCGCCCGCGCCCTATGATTCGATGGCGCGCGCCGCGGCCTATCATGATTACGGCTGGTTGCGCTACGAGACCGCGCCCGAGCTTGTTGCCGAGACCGGCGAGACCCCGGGCTTCCGCCAGGTACCGACCACCGCCGCCCAGCTCGACTCCTATCAATGGTGCATCGATTGGCTCACCGGTATCGATCCATATGCCGGGCTCATCGTCGGCATGCACCGCACCGGTCTATGGCGCGGGCGCTACGGCACCATCGCCTATCCGGCGACGCCGCCGCGGCCGCTCCCGCCCGCGATCGAGCGCTTCGCCGCGCTCAACGAGGCGCGCCAGGAAGAGGCGCGCCGATCCGTCGACGCGGCCGCGCTCTGGACCAATTACCGGCTGCTGCAAGTGTGGGATCTGCTCGGGCTATACTTCTGCTGCGCCGATCCCGTCGAGGATCGCATCGAGCCCGTGCCGCTGAGCTATCGCGACGGCGAGAAGGAGGGCGTTGTCCTGACCTTGACGCCGCGCGACCGGCGCACCGTGGCGTTCGAGCCCTTCCCCTTCGATCAGCGCTCGTGCCAGGTGCAGCTCAGCTACCGCCGCCTGCCCGAAACGACCTATCCCGATCTCGAAAGCTTCCGCCGCGCCTATTTCACCGCGCCGATCGCGCTGATGGAATTCACGCTGGTCTGAACGGCGCGGTGCGCGTCAATTCTCGCGCATCGCATGCGAAAAGGTGCGGTTGATCGGGCCGAGCAGGTAATCGAGCGCGGTGCGTTTGCCGCCGAGGATCATCGCCTCGACCGGCATGCCGGGATAGAGCTCGATTTGCGGCAGCGACTTCAGCTGCTTGCGGTCGACGTCGATGCGCGCATTGTAATAGGAAGCGCCCGATTTCTGGTCGTCGACCCTGTCGGCCGAGATCCAGCTCACCGTGCCGTCGAGCGATGGCGTGTTGCGCATACTGTAGCCGACGAGGCTGACCTGCGCCGCCTGGCCGGGATGGACGTGCTCGACATCCTTGACCGGAATTTCGGCCTCGACCTCGAGCTCGTCGCTGCTTGGGACGATCTCCATCAGGGTCTGGCCCGGCGTCACGACGCCGCCGATCGTGTGGACGGCGAGCTCCATAATCGTACCGTCCAAGGGCGCCCGCACCACCGTGCGATTGAGCACGTCGCGCGCCGCCCGCATGCGTTCGGTATTGTCGAAGAGATCCTTGAGCGCGCTGTCGTGTTCCTTCGACGCCTCGTTGACCCGGTTGATGCGCAGCTCCGAAATGCGCAGCTGGGTCTCGCCGATGCTTTGCTTGGCGCGCGCGATATCGGTCTGGTTCTGGTCCATCGAGCCCTGGATCTGGGCCGCCTGGCGCTGCAGCTGCAGCACCTCCGGCTTGGGAATAAGACCTTTTTGCAGGAGATAGGTCTTGTCCTTGATCTCCTCGGCGATGAGCGTCATCTGCTCGCGCTGCGCCGCGATCTGACCCTGCAAGCCGCGGATCATCTCTTCCGCCTGCCCGTCGCGCTGCTGCAGGATCTGGATCTGGCTGTTCATCTCGTTGAGCCGCGATTGGAAGATCGCGAGCTGCGCCGCCATCAGTTTCGCCACGTCCGGATTGTCGCGCTGCGCCAGGAGATCGGGCGGGAATTGGATCGCCGCGCTGCCGTCTTCCTCGGCCGTGAGCCGCGCCGCCAGCGCCGCCGCCGCGTCGTAGCGCGCCGTCACCTGCTGCAGCGCCGCCGAGGCCTGGGTCGCATCGAGCCTCATCAGCACCTGATCGGCTTTCACATGCTCGCCGTCGCGCACGTCGATCGCGCGCACGATCCCGCCTTCCAGATGCTGAATGGTCTTGCGCTTGCCGTCGACGACCACCGAGCCCGGCGCCATGACCGCGCCGCGCAACGGCGCCAGGCCAGCCCACAGGCTGAACCCGCCGATGCAGATGGCGATGATGGTGAAGCCGAGGAGGATGGTGCGGCCGAGATCGGGACCGTCGCCATCGGCGCTCGCGCCGGAGCCGAAGAACCCTTTAAGCCGCGTCGCCGGACGCCGTGCCGGCGAGAGTGCGCTCCCGGCTCCGGCCGCGTCGGTCACGACGCACCAGGCAAGACGCTGCGCGGGGCATCCGCCGCGGCGCCATTGACCGTGACGACATGCGGGCGCAGCGGAATCGGCCCGGCCGATTGCGGCTGTGCCGGACGCGGCATCATCGCCACCTTGCCGGGTGCCGCGCCGACGGCACGCGTGAGGCGTCCCATGACTTCATCGCGCGGCCCGAAGGCTTCGACCGTGCCGCCCTTCATCAGCAAGACCCTGTCGGCGACCGCGACCAGGCTCAAGCGATGCGTGATCAGGATGATGGTGGTCTTCTGTTCCTTCAGCTGGAACAGGGTCTGCATCAGCCGGTTCTCGGCCGCGCTGTCGAGGCTCGCATTCGGCTCGTCGAGGATGATGAGCTTGGGGTTGCCATAGAGGGCGCGCGCCAGGCCGATGCGCTGGCGCTGGCCGCCGGAAAGGAACGCGCCGCCATCGCCGATCTCGGTGTCGTAGCCGTTGGGCAGATCGAGGATCATCTCATGCGCCTGCGCGCGTTGCGCCGCCTCGATCACCATCGCGTCAGGACCGTCGCCCATGCGCGCGATGTTGTCGCGCACCGTGCCGGCGAAGAGCTCGACATCCTGCGGCAAGTAGCCGACATAGGGCCCGAGCGCGTCGGCGTCCCAGCTCTGCAAATCGGCGCCGTCGAGGCGCACATTGCCGCGCTGCGGCACCCAGTTGCCGACGATGAGACGCACCAAGGTCGTCTTGCCGGCGGCCGAGGGTCCGATCACCGCCATCGCCTGGCCGGGCTCGAGCTCGAGGCTCACGCCCTTGATGACCGGCTCTTTCGCGCCGGGCGGCTGGAACAGGACATTCTCCAAAGTGATTCGCCCCTGCGGCGCGGGCAGAAGCGTGCGCGTATTGCGCGGCGCCAAGGTATCGAGCGCCGTCTTGACGCGCTGGAAGGCCGAGCGCGCGGCAACGAGATTGCGCCAGCCGGCGATCATCTGCTCGACCGGCGCGAGCGCGCGGCCGAGAATGATCGAGGCGCCGATCATGATGCCGCCGGTCGCCTCGTGCTGGATGACGAGCCAGGCGCCGCAGCCGAGGACAAGGCTCTGAATCGCGATGCGGACGAATTTGCTGGTCGCGGTGATGATGGCGCCGCGATCGCCGGCCAGCGCCTGGAGGCGCGAGGCTTCGGCGCTGCGCTGCTCCCAACGGCGGATGAGATTGGGCATCATGCCCATCGCCTCGATCACGTCGGCGTTGCGCACGCTGGCGTCGGCCTGATACTGGGTCATCATCTGCGCCTTGCTCGCCGCCCTCAGCGGCTGGCGCGTCACGCGCTCGTTGAGCAGGCCGAGGCTGAAAAGCGTGACCGCGCCGGCGGTGGCGAGGATCCCCAAAAGCGGGCTCAAGAGAAAGATCACGCCGAGAAAGACCGGCGCCCAAGGCGCGTCCAGCACCGGGAAAAGCGTCGGCCCGGCAAGGAAGGTGCGGAAGGTCGAAAGGTCGCGCAGGTTCTGCGCCGTGCGCTCGCCGCCCTGGCGCAACGCGCCGACGATGCTGGCGGTCAGCACGGGACCGCCGAGCTTGCGGTCGAGCCAGGAACTGACCCGGATCATGAGGCGCGAGCGCACCAGCTCGAGCGCGCCCATGACGCCGAAGGCGAAGACCGCGATGATGGTGAGGAGCAGCAAGGTGTCGGTGCTCTGGCTCGAGAGCACGCGATCATAGAGCTGCATCATGTAGATCGGCGAGACGAGCAACAGGAGGTTGATCGTCATGCTGAAGAGAAAGAGCGCGATGAAGCCCTTGCGGCAAGCCTCGAGCGCCTCGCGCAGCGGCGCCGGCGCGGCGCCGCCTCGCCTGCCCTGAGCGGATGTTTCACACGCGACGGGCCCGCAACATGCGGGCCCGCCCTGTGTGCTTCCGGTTTTGCGGAACAGCGCCATCAGCCTTAGTGAAGGATGAGGTTCGACGCCGCCAAGCTTGCCACGTGATCGGTTACCGCTTGGTTATCCGTCTGGCTGAAGTCGAAGATGTGCGCCAGGGTCGATTCCGCCGCCGCCGCGTTGGTGAAGGTGGCATTGTTGAACTGCTCGGCCCCGCCGGCGCCGCCCGTATCCTGCGGCAGGAAGTCGACCAGGGTGATCGAGCCCTGGGTCGCGCCGCTGCCGAAGGTGATCAGCAGGTCGACATTGCCGGTGTTGGCGGTGTCATAGGCCGAGTGGACGTACTCGGTATGGACCGTGCCCAGCGAGGAGAGCGTGCTGTTGGTGCCATCCCACACGCCGCCGACCATGACGCGGTCGCCATTCGCCGAGTTGAAGTCGGTGACGACCGCGTTGCCGAAGGCGCCGTCGACCCAGTACTTCTCCACGCCGCCGCCGCCGGTCATGACGGTGGTGCCGAGCGGGGTCACGTTGCCGCTGCCATCGCCGCCATAGCTCTCGCTGCCGCAATGGAAGCTGACAGCGTTGGTGTAGCAATTGCCGAAGCTGTAGCTGCCGCATTGATGCGAGGTGTTGATGATCGCACCCTGGATGGCGAATGTGTCGCTGCCGCCATCGGCATAGAGGTTCTGCGCGAGGCTGTCGGTGGTGGTCAGATGGTAGGGATCGCTCGGATCCGACGTCTCGGTGTGGTTGTCGACATAGACGAAGTCGCCGCCGCCACCCGTATGGACAAGGTCGTTGCCCGAGCCGGTGAGGTAGGAGTTGTTGTCACCGGTGCTGCCCCAGGCCTGGTCGTCGGCGCCATTACCCATGACGATGACGTTGCCCGAATTGACCTGCGTGCCCAGATGGCCGCCGGTCATCGTGTCGAAGTTGGCGCCGCCCAGGAGGATGACGTCATGCGCGCCATTGCCTTGCAGCAGGATGTTGTCGTCGCCGCCGCCGGAGTTCGAGCTGCCTGAACCGTCGGTCGTATAGTTGCCGCGACCCAGCTGCAAGACGGAGCCATCGCCGTCGCCGACCGCCAGCACGTTATTGTTGCCGCTTTCGACGATCACCTGATCCTGGGCGCCATTGCCAGCGATCAGGACGTTGAAGTCGCCGGTCGCAATGTGAACGGTGTCGCTCATACCATCGCCGGCATGGAGCAGGTTATAGTCGCCGGTCCCCATGCTAACGAGATCGGTGTGGCCATTGCCGGCGATCAGCGTGTTGTGATCTCCACTCCCGACATAAATGGAGTCAACTGCGCCGTCGCCGACAGCAAATTTGTTGTTGTCGCCGGTGCCCACGTAAATCTGATCGCCATCGCCATTCCCGAGCGAGACGTCGTTCGACATTCCGGCATCGATTTGGAAACCGCCACCCGCACCGTTGCCGATGGTCACGCAATTGCTGTCGCCGGCATAGATGGTGACCTTGTCGTTGACGCCATCGCCGAGATGGAGCGAGTTGTTGTCGCCGAAGTCGAGTTGAATTCCGTCCGTGTTGCCGTTGCCGGCCCACAGGACATTGTTGTCGCCTCCACCGCTGACCCAGAGAAAGTCGCCGTCACCGCCGCCGGCGACGAGCGTGTTGCCGTCTCCCATGACGGTGAGGTGGTCGCCCGCGCCGTCGCCGACGACGAGCGTATTGCCATCGCCGAAATCGACGGTGAGGCTGTCGCCGGCGCCCGCGCCGAGCACGGCGCTGGTGTGTTATTGACGGAGCCCAAATCGTAAGGGGTAGCGCTATCCGGAAGGGTCGGCGTCAGAGCTTGCCAGCCGGCGAGCTGCGCCGCAGTCGGATCGGTGCTGCAGCCGACCGTGCCCTGAACGCCCGCCCCCATCGAGGCAGCTTCCTGCATCGCCAGCGTCAGCACGCTGACGCTCACCGGCGGTGGGGGGTTGCCGTGATGGTGAGTCTGATTGTAGGAGCAGATCAGGCTGTCTCGGTTGGCCTCATGATAGCTGTAGGCTTCCTGACATTGCGCGGGCGCATGGGGCGACGGCGCGCAAGGGCCGAAGGA
>JBJKPV010000165.1:0-2280 GCA_046706015.1 Allostellaceae bacterium
CCCAAGCCCAGGGCGAGGGCACGCAAGCCCCCGCGGGCGCCGAGGAGCAAAAGCCCAAGCTCGACGCCAAGGGCCGCGCTTATGCCACCGGCAAGCGCAAGAATGCGGTCGCGCGTGTCTGGTTGAAGCCCGGCACCGGCAAGATCACGGTCAATGGGCGCGACAGCCCGATCTATTTCGCGCGGCCGGTGCTGCGGATGCTGCTCAATCAGCCCTTCGCGATCGTCAACCGGGTCGGCCAGTACGACGTCAATTGCACGGTGGTCGGCGGCGGGCTTTCGGGCCAGGCCGGCGCAGTGCGCCACGGCATCAGCAAAGCGCTGTTGAATTATGAGCCGTCCTTGCGGCCGGCGCTCAAGGCGCAGGGCTTCCTGACGCGCGACAGCCGCGTGGTCGAGCGCAAGAAATACGGCAAGGCCAAGGCGCGACGCAGCTTCCAATTCTCGAAACGCTGATCCGCAGGCATCGGCGTCTTCGCAACGAGGGGCGTCCTGCGGGGCGCCCTTTCGTTTTCGTGGTTCCGTTCGGCTGGTTCTTTCTCGCGAGGATAGCATCATGGCAACGAGTTCCTATCGCGCGCGCATCGCCATTCTCGGCGCTTCGGGCTATACCGGCGCCGAGCTTCTGCGCATCCTCGCGCATCATCCCCACGCCGAGATCGTCGCGCTCACGGCCGATCGCCAGGCCGGCAAGAAGATCGGCGCGGTCTTTCCCCATCTCGCCCGCCATGCCCTGCCGGATCTCGTTGCCATTCCCGAGGTCGATTGGTCGACGGTCGATCTCGTCTTCTGCTGTCTGCCGCACGGCACGACGCAGGATGTGATCGCGAGCCTGCCCAAGCATCTGCGCGTCCTCGATCTCTCCGCCGATTTCCGCCTCGCCGATCCGGATGTCTACGCGAAGTGGTACGGGCATGCGCACCGCGCAGTCGCCTTGCAGCGCGAGGCGGTCTATGGCCTGACCGAGATCGCGCGCACGGCGATCGCCAATGCGCGGCTGGTGGCCGTGCCCGGCTGCTATCCGACCGGCGCACAATTGCCGTTGATCCCCTTGGTCAAGGCGGCGGTGATCGACGCCGACGACATCGTGATCGATGCGAAATCGGGCGTCACCGGCGCGGGTCGCGCACCCAAGGAATCGAGCCTCTTCGCCGAGGTCTCGGAAGGAATCAGCGCCTATGGCATCGCGCATCACCGCCACATGCCCGAGATCGAACAGGGGCTGTCGGCGGCCGCAGGGCGTCCGATCACGATCAGCTTCACGCCGCATCTGATGCCGATGAATCGCGGCATTCTCTCGACCATCTATGTGCGCATGGTCAAGGGCGCGACGGTCGACGATCTGCGCCACACGCTCGAGACAGCCTATGCCGACGAGACCTTCGTGCGCGTGCTGCCGCACGGCATGGCGCCGGCAACGCACCACGTGCGCGGCTCCAATCTCTGCCTCATCGGCTTGGCGCAAGACCGGCTCTCCGGCCGCGCCATCCTGATCTCGGCAATCGACAATCTGGTGAAAGGCGCGTCGGGTCAGGCGGTGCAGGACATGAACGTGATGTTGGGTCTTGAGGAGAGCGCCGGCCTCGAGCAGGAGCCGCTCTTTCCTTGATGTCTTGCCAAGACGGCCGCGCGTTGAGCACCGCGCGCGGCGGTCAGCTCGCTTTCACCAGCACGTAAGAGCCGGGCGCGTCCTCGATCGGTTTCAGCTTTCCGTCGCCGGGGCGGCGCGCGGGGACCTCGCCGCCCGTATATTGCGCGATCCATTTCTCCCAGGTCGGCCACCAGGATTCCTGGATCATGGTCGCGCTCGCGAGCCAATCCTCGGGGTTCTTTGGCAGCTTGTCGTTCTCCCAATGGCCGTATTTCGCGCGGCCGGGCGGGTTCACTACGCCGGCGATATGGCCCGAGGCGGCGAGCACGAATCTCACCGGCCCGCGAAAGATCTGCGTCGCGGCGTAAGTCGATTTCCACGGCGCGATGTGATCTTCCTTGGTCGAAAGGAAGAAGGCCGGCACCGCGACCTTGTGGAGGTCGATCGGCACGCCGGCGAGCGTCAAGGCACCGGGCACGATCAGCTTGTTCTCCTGATACATGTTGCGCAGGTAATAGGCATGCATCGCCGCCGGCATGCGCGTCGAATCGCTGTTCCAATAGAGCAAATCGAAAGGGAAGGGGTCCTTGCCGAGGAGGTAGTTGTTGACGACGAAGGACCAGATCAGATCATTGGCGCGCAGCATGTTGAAGGTGGTCGCCATGTCCGAGCCTTCGAGAAAGCCGTGCT
>JBJKPV010000166.1:0-4474 GCA_046706015.1 Allostellaceae bacterium
GCTTTATTTCGATTCCATCGTCTTTACGGGCGAGGCGCTGCGTCACCTCGCGGCCGAGACCGGGGCCGGCCAGATCGTGATGGGCACCGATTATCCCTATCCCTGGACCAGCACCTCGGTCGACCACATCCTCGAAGCGCCCGGCTTCAGCGACGCGCAACGCGTGGCGATGCTCGGCGGCACGGCGGCAAAGCTGCTCGGGATCGGCGCGTAGGAGGTGAGCACCTTGCGCGCGGTACCGCCCGGGATAATCGACAGGCAAATCCCGATCGGATAGAGTCGAGCCAAGTAATCGAAGCCGGTCGCTTCCCGCGAAACCGCGGGCGGCGCGCAGGCAGCGCCCAGAGCGGTGCGAGCGGGAGGAACGCGGTGACGATTAGCGAAGCCGGGCCCGGCATCGCCCGGGCGCAGCGCTCGATCTTCGATCAGCTCGAACAAAGCCTCGGCGCGCTCTCGCGCGTCATCGCCATCGCCTGTGTCTGCGGCATGCTCTTCGTCGCGGCCGTCAGCATGCTCGATGTCGCCTTGCGCTGGATCGCGAACGAGCCGCTGCCGGCGATGAACGAGATCGTGCAGATGACCTTCTCGGTGGCGATTGCGGCTTGCATCCCCGCCGGCCTGACGCAGCGCGTCAATCTCAAGATCGATCTTATCGCCCGCTATTTCAGCCCGCGCCTTCATGCGTGGCTCGAGGCGCTGGGCGGCGCGTCGCTGTTCCTTTTCTACGGCGTGCTTGCCTGGGGCATCTGGATCTATGCCGAAGGGCTTGCCCAGGACGGCAAGACGACCGTCATCCTCGGCTTGCCCAAGGCGCCCTTCATGTATGCCGTCTCGGTGCTCTTTGCCTTCGGCGCTGTGCTCCAAGCGGTCATCCTCGTCAACGATATGCGCCGCGCATCGGCCTATGGCGTTATGGGCGGTCTCGGCGCCGCGGCAGTGACGGCGGCGGTCGCGGTCGGCGCTTGGCAGTGGTTCGCACATCTTGGCGCGATCGCGTCCTGGACGGGCGCGCATATCGGCCTCGCCATGATCATCATCTTTGTCGTCATGTGGCTGGCGACCTTGGTGCTGATTCCGATCGCGGCGATCATGGGGATCATCGGCGTGGTCAGCGCCGCGCTCTTCGTCGGCGTGGCGCCGTCCCTGAGCGCCGCTTCGGCGCAGGTGACGGATTTCCTCGGCAATCCGCAGCTCGCGACCTTGCCGCTGTTTCTCATGATGGGAAGCTTCGCGCAGACCGCCAATATCGCCGAGGATATCTATCGCTTGGCGCATGTGCTCTTCGGCAAGTTCCGCGGCGGGCTCGCGCTCGCCACGGTCGCGGGCTGTGCCGGCTTTGGCGCGCTCACCGGCCATTCGGTCTCGACCACGGTGACCGTTGGCAAAGTGGCGCTGCCCGAGATGCAGGGGCGGGGCTATTCGCCGGCGCTCTCGACCGGCGTTTGCGCCGCGGGCGGCAGCCTCGGCGCACTATTGCCGCCGGCCTCGGGTGTGGTGATTCTTTTCGCGCTTCTGTCGCAGGCCTCAATCGGCCAGCTCTTCATCGCGACGATCGGGCCTGGGTTGTTGGGTTTCGCGCTTTATCTCCTCACCATCGCGATCTATGTGCGTGTCGCGCCCCACTCGGCGCCCGTACGCATCATCGACGAGCCCGGCCAGCTCTGGGCCGCGCTGTCGCGCTGCGGACCGGCGGCGCTGCTCTTCGGCACGGTGATGGCCGGCGTCTATTTCGGTTTTTTCACCGTGACCGAGGCCGCCGCGGTCGGCGCGTTCGAATCCTTCGTCTGTGCGCTGCTGCGCGGCAAGTTGAGGGGACGCAATTTCTGGCATGTGATGGCGGCCACGACCGCCACCACGGCGATGATCTACGGGCTTATCTTCGGCGCGCAGATATTTTCCTTCGTCGTCGGCGTAAGCCGGTTGACCGAGAGCGCAACCGCGTTCCTCGGTCAGCTCGATTGGACGCCGACCGCGATCATGGCAGCGATCCTCGTGACCTATCTCCTGCTTGGCTCAGTGATGGAATCCTTCGCCGTCATGGTGATTACCGTGCCGATCGTAACGCCGCTGGTGCAGACCTTGGGCTACGACATCTTGTGGTGGGGCATAATCAATATCTGCGTCGTCGAAACCGGTCTTATCCATCCGCCCTTGGGCCTCAATGTCTTTGTCCTGAAGAGTATTCAGCCGGAGGTTTCGATCTGGACGGTCTATAAGGGTGTCGCCCCCTTCGTCGTCGCCGATCTCTTGAAGCTGGTTCTGCTCGTTGCCTTTCCCGGCATCGTGCTCTGGCTCGTCTCGACCATGGCATCGTAGCGCCGCCAGCGCCTGCACTATTGCAGCGGGACGCTTGCGGCGACGCCATGCGATCAGCCGCCCGCCTGAACCTTGGCGAGAAGCTCCTTATAGGTTTCGCGCACTTTCGCGCCCTCCGGCATGGACTTCACCCATTCGTCCGCAATCGGGGCGATGCGGTCATGCCATGCCTTTTCCTGCGCTGCGGTCAGGTGGAGGAGGGTATGGCCGGGCCGCTGCATGGTCTGCTCGCGGCCTTCCTTCACCACCTCGTCCCAAAAGCGGCCGAATTCGCGGCTGGCGGCCTCGCCGGAATTCGCGGCGAGGATCTTGCGCACCGGCTCGGGCAGCGACTGCCATTCCTTTTTTGCCATGAAGACGTAGCCGGTCTCGCCGCCGAGCGGCACTTCAAGATGATAATGCGTCACTTCGGCGAGCTTGAAGGGGTTGAACGCGGTCCAGCCAATCAGCACGCCGTCGGCGGTGCCGCGCTGAAGCGTCTCGTAATATTCGTCGATGCGGAAGGAGAGCGGCGCGCCGCCGAGTTTCGCCACGATCTGCGCGGCGATCTTGCTGCCGGCGATGATCTTCAGCCCGTTGAGGTTGTCGAGCGTCGCCGGCTTCTTGCGGAACTGAAGACCGGATTGCGGGAAGACGATCAGCTTCAGCGGTACAATCTGGTCGAATTCCTGGTCGAGCAGGCCGGTCTTGTAGAGCCGCCACAGCGCGGTCGACGCGACCTCGGAATCAGTCTTGGAGAGATAAGGCAGGGCCGCGACCTGGAGGAGCGGGAACTTGCCGGCGAGCGCGGGCAAGCCCCAGCCGATCTGCACGACGTTGCTGACGACCTGGCGATAGATGGTCCCCTGGTTGGCGAGCGCCTCGCCGTCGAAGACCTCGATGCGGAAGAGGCCCTTCGCCTCCTTGTTGATCCGCTCCGCCCAGGGATGGTGGATGCGGACGTTGAGATGTGCCTGCGGCACGTCGAGCGTCGCGAATTTGAGCACGAGCTCGTCGGCCGTGGCGCGTGCGCCGAGAGCGGCGAGCGACAGGGCCATGAACCAGGCGAACCACACCAGGCGTTTCATGAGCGACCTCCCTCGATTGCTTTTTTGCCCATTTCGGGCTCTGCGGCGTGCCGCAGCGGGATCTTTGCTCCCAATGGGCAAGGGTAATTCGCGGCGGCCCATTTGGCGAGGCTTTCCGGGCGAGGGCGGGGATGGGCGTCCGCTCGCCGCGCTTGCCGAGCGACGCGCCGATCCGCCATCGTTGCGGTGGGTCGAAAGTGCCGCGGGACCAAGGAGCCACTCAACATGAAAGACATGTCCGAGCGCGTCGCCATCGTCACCGGCGCCAGTTCCGGCATCGGTGAGGCGATCGCGCGGGGTTTCGCCGCCGCCAGCATCAAGACGGTGCTGGCGGCGCGCTCCACCGACAAGCTCGAAGCGATCGCGGCCGACATCGCGGCGACGGGCGGCACCGCCTTGGCGTGTCCGACCGACGTGACGCAAGAACCACAGGTGCTGCGGCTGTTCGAGGCGGTGATGGCGGCTTACGGCCGCGTCGACATTCTCGTCAACAATGCCGGCATCGCCGATCACGTTCCGACTGTCGATCTGACTCTGGAGCAATGGCAGCGCTCGATCGACGTCATGCTCACGGGCCCGTTCCTCTGCGGGCGCGAGGCGATGCGGCTGATGATGAAGCAAAAGCGCGGCCGCATCATCAATATCGGCAGCGTCTCGTCGCGCCGGCCGCGGCCCAACACGATCGGCTATGCCGCGGCGAAATTCGGCCTTCACGGCATCACCCAGTCGATGGCGCTGGATGGGCGCGAGCATGGCATCACGGTCTCGATCATCGATCCCGGCGTGACCGAGAGCCATCTGGCCGGCGGTAGCGCGCGGCCGGTACGGCCGGCGACGCAGATGATGAAGGCCGAGGAGATCGCCGAGATCGCCTTGCTGATCGCGCGTCTGCCGGACGAGACCAATCTGATGGAAGCCTTCGTCCTGCCGATCGGCATGCCCTTCCTCGGGCGCGCTTAGGCCGCGCCGTCAGCGCGTGCTTCCGGTCCGAAGCTGGTCGCGCAGATCGGCGAGCAGTGCGGAGAGCCCATCGCGGCCGCGGCACGCGCCGAAGATGTAATAATCGGGCCGCTTGACGATGATGTCGCAGC
>JBJKPV010000167.1:0-3462 GCA_046706015.1 Allostellaceae bacterium
ATCTGGTGCCTGATCTCAACCACATCTACGCGCAATACCGCGCGATCGAGCCGTGGTTGCAATCCGATTCCGCGCCGCCGCCCGACCGCGAACGCCTGCAATCGATCGCCGAGCGCGAAAAGCTCGATGGCCTTTGGGAATGCATCCTCTGTTTCTGCTGCTCGACCTCGTGCCCCTCTTATTGGTGGAACGGCGAGCGCTATCTCGGGCCGGCCATTCTCTTGCAAGCCTATCGCTGGCTCGCCGATAGTCGCGACGAGCGCACCGGCGACCGGCTCGATGCGCTGGAGGATCCGTTCCGGCTCTATCGCTGTCACACCATCATGAACTGCACGCGCACCTGCCCCAAGGGCCTCAATCCGGCCAAGGCGATCGGCACGATCAAGCAGATGATGGTGGCGCGCCGATGAGGCGCGGGCGCGTCGCGGATCTTGTCCGACTCCGATTCTGACGACAGCGCGGCGGGCCCGCTCGCGCTTTTTCATGCCAGGCTGGCGGCCGGCGAGCTCGCACCCGATGCGATGCAAGAACGCGCCGCTGCACGGCTGCAGGAATTGTGGCGCGCGCTGCCGGATTATGATCGCGCAAGGCGTCGGGGTTGGCGCGCCAAGCTGGGCCGCCGCTCGGCGCGCAACGTGCCGCCCAAGGGCATCTATATCTATGGCCGCGTCGGGCGCGGCAAGAGCATGCTGATGGATGCGTTCTTCACCGCAGCGCGGATCGCGGAGAAGCGGCGCGTTCATTTCTACGGCTTCATGCTCGACGTGCATCGCCGCATCCATGAACGGCGCGAGGAGAAAGGCGATCCGATCGGTCCGGTGGCAAAGGCGATTGCAGCCGAGACGACGCTTTTGTGTTTCGACGAATTCCACGTCGTCGACATCGCCGATGCGATGATCCTCGGCCGGCTTTTCACCGCGCTCTTTGCCGAGGGCGTGATCGTGGTCGCGACCTCCAACCGGGCGCCCGACCGGCTCTATGAAGGCGGGCTACAGCGCGAGCGCTTCCTGCCCTTCATCGCGCTGTTGAAGGAGAAGCTCGACATCCTCCATCTCGACGGCACGCGCGACTATCGCCTGGCGCGCTTCGCCGGCCGCCAAGTCTATTTCACCCCGATCGACGACAATTCCTATCGCGCGCTCGAGCGCGCTTTCGCCGATCTGACCGAGAACGCCTCGGCAAGATCCGCAACCGTGACGGTGCTGGGCCGCGAGATCCACGTGCCGCGCGCGGCCAAAGGCGTCGCATGGTTCTCGTTCGACGAGCTCTGCGGCCAGCCTTTGGGGCCAGCCGACTACTTGGCGCTGGTCGCGCGCTACCACACTTTCGTCGTCGAGGCGATTCCGCAGATGAGCTTCGAGCAGCGCAACGAAGCCAAGCGCTTCAACATCTTCATCGACACGCTCTATGAGGCACATGGCAACCTCGTCTGCTCGGCCGCCGCGTCGCCGCAGGCGCTCTATACCGAGGGTGAGGGCTCGTTCGAATTCCAGCGCACCGTGTCGCGCCTCGTCGAGATGCAGAGCGAGGCCTACATTGCCGCGCGCGCGGACGCGGCTGACGCTTAGGTCGCGCTTCGCAACATGGCTCGGACCTGAGGGTCCTTCCCTTTGTGGCGCGGCTAACCCCTCCCCACCAGCGGCATCTTCGTCGCCATTACGGTCATCGACAGCACATTGGCCTCCAAGGGGAGCGAGGCCATGTAGAGCACCGCGCGCACGACATGATCGAGGTCGAGGATCGGCTCGGGCGCGATCTGGCCATTGGCCTGCATCACGCCCTGGCGGAATTTCTCGGCCCAGCCGGTATCGGCGTTGCCGATATCGATCTGACCGCAGGCGATGTCGTATCTGCGCCCGTCGAGCGCGGTCGATTTGGTCAAGCCCAGCACGGCGTGCTTGGCGGCGGTATAGGGCGCGGTGTTGGGTCGGGGCGTCTGCGCACCGATCGAGCCGTTGTTGATGATGCGCCCGCCGCGCGGGGTCTGGTCCTTCATCAACACGAAGGCCGCGCGTGTGCAGAGGAAGACGCCGGTCACATTGGCCGCGATCAATTCGTGCCATTTCGGCACCGGCAGCTCCTCGATCGGCACCGCCGGCGCATTGACGCCGGCATTGTTGAAGAGGAGATCGAGGCGGCCGAAGCGGTCTTTGATAGTCGCGAAGAGGTCGTCGACGCTCGCCTCGTTGCCGACATCGCTCGGCACGACCAGGCTGCTTGCACCCGTTGCGTCGACCGCTTGCGCCGCCTGCGCCAAGGGCTCGCGCCGCCGCCCGGCGAAGACGGTCATATAGCCCTCGCGGACCAGAGCCTGGGCAACGGTCCGGCCGATGCCGCTGCCGGCGCCGGTGACGAGCGCGATCTTGCCCTGGGCGCTCATGGCCGACCTTTCACGAAATTAATCCTCGCTGCCTCAGTTTTGCGCATCATGCGAAATCGCGCCAGAGCTTTGCTCGCCGCGGCCTTGCCGGGCCGGTGGATTCGCGCTAATACGCGGCCGTTCAACCGAAAAAGAGGTCGTCGATGGCTCGCAAGAAGATCGCGCTCATTGGCGCGGGGCAGATCGGTGGCACGCTGGCTTTGCTTTTGGGTTTGAAGCAACTCGGCGATGTCGTCATGTGCGACGTGGTCGAGGGCGTGCCGCAGGGCAAGTCGCTTGATCTCGCCGAGGCTTCGCCGGTCGAGGGCTTCGATGCGCGCTATCAGGGCTCGAACGACTATGCAGCGATCGCCGGCGCCGATGTGGTGATTGTCACCGCCGGCGTGCCGCGCAAGCCGGGCATGAGCCGCGACGATCTCATCGAGATCAACGCCAAGATCGTCTCGACCGTCGGCGCGGCGATCAAACAGCACGCGCCCAATGCCTTCGTCATCACCATCACCAACCCGCTGGACGTGATGGTCTGGGTCATCCGCGAGGCGACCGGACTGCCGCATCAGCGCGTCGTCGGCATGGCCGGCGTGCTCGACAGCGCGCGGTTCCGCTATTTCCTCGCCGAGGAATTCAAGGTTTCGGTCGAAGATGTGACCGCCTTCGTGCTTGGCGGCCATGGCGACAGCATGGTGCCGCTGGTGCGCTATTCGACGGTGGCGGGCATTCCCCTGCCCGATCTGGTCAAGCTCGGCTGGACCACGCAGGAGCGCCTCGACAAGATCGTCCAGCGCACCCGCGACGGCGGCGGCGAGATCGTCAATCTGCTGAAGACCGGCTCGGCTTTCTACGCGCCCGCTTCCTCGGCGGTGGCGATGGCCGAATCCTACCTCCTCGACAAGAAGCGGGTGTTCCCCTGCGCCGCCCATCTGACCGGCCAGTATGGGGTCAAAGACCTCTATGTCGGCGTGCCCGTGGTGATCGGAGCGGGCGGGGTCGAGCGCATCGTCGAAATCTCGCTGAACCCCGCCGAGAAGGCCGAGTTCGACAAATCCGTGGCCGCGGTTCGCGGCCTGTGCGATGTCGGGAAG
>JBJKPV010000168.1:0-7000 GCA_046706015.1 Allostellaceae bacterium
CATCAACCCGATCACCAAATCGGCAGTCGGGATGATCGCCGGCACGGGGCTCGTCGGCGTCGCCAAGGACAAGATCCCGAAGCCCGGCCTCGTGCCCGCGCTCAATTGCTCCTTCGTCGAGATCGAGCTCGACGCGGAGACGGGACAGGTCAGCCTCGTCGACATCGTCAGCGTCTCGGATTGCGGCACTGTGATCCATCCCTTGGGTCTCGAAGCCCAGATCAGAGGCGCCGCAATCATGGGCATTGGTCTCGGGCATCTCGAGCATCACGTCTACGACAAGCAGCTCGGCATCCCGGCGAACGCCTCGCTCATGACCTGCAAGCCGCCGTCCTATCTCGACGTTCCGACGGACATCAAGACGGATTCGGTGGGCCTGCCCGATCGCGAGAACCCGATCGGCGCCAAGGGCATGGGCGAACCGCCGATGGGCGCCACCGCGGCGGCGCTGATCGCGGCGATCTCGGACGCGCTCGGTGGCGTCACCTTCAATCGCGTACCGGTGGCGCTCGACATGATCATCAATGCGCTGGCCAACCGGCCTCAGGCGCACAAGCCACTCGACGTGAACACGGTCTGAAGGAGCGTCGCCATGATCATCAAGGACATGATGCCGGGCTTCGAGCTCTATCAGCCCGCCAGCCTGCCAGACGCGCTCACGCTGGTCGCGCGCTACGGCCACGACGGCTGGAAGCTCGCCGGCGGCAACGACAGCCTGGTCTGGTTCAAGGAGCGCATCAAGCGGCCAAAGGCGATCGTCGATCTCTCCGGCCTCGCCGAGTTGAAGGGCGTCCGCGAGACGCCTGACGGCGTCGAGATCGGTGCGTTGACGACCTTGACCGAAATCGAGGGCCATCCGGTGATTCGGGCGAAGTACCGGCTTCTGGCCGACGCGGCGCGACGCGTCGCCAGCCCGCAGATCCGCAACACCGGCACGCTCGGCGGCAACGCGGCACAGGACGCGCGCTGCTGGTATTACCGCTATGGCTTGCCCTGCTACCGTGCGGGCGGCAACATCTGCTTCGCCGACACGCCGGAAGGTGTCAACCGCGAGCACGCGCTCTTCGACACGGATCGCTGCGTCGCGGTCAACCCGTCCGACACGGCGCCCGCGCTCGTCGCCCTCGACGCCAAGATGGTGATCCGTAGCGCCAAGGGCGAGCGCGTCATCGGCACCAATGACTTCTTCATCGGTCCCAAGACCGACGTCACGCGACTGACGGCACTTGGGCCGGACGAAATCCTGGTCGCGATCCGGCTGCCCAAGGAATGGGCCGGCGCGCGCTTCTATTTCGAGAAAGTCGCGGAACGCGAGAGCTGGGATTTCGCGCTCGTCAACGTCGCCGCCGCGCTGGTCGTGACAAATGGCGCGATCGAACGCGCGCGGCTCGTTTGCGGCGCGGTCAGCGCGGTGCCGCGGCGCCTTGCCGCGGCCGAGGCCGCGATCGTCGGCAAGGCGCCGAGCGAAGCGCTGGGCAAGCTCGCCGGCGAAGCCGCGATCCAGGGCGCGCGGCCGCTCACCTTTAACGGCTACAAGATCCCGCTGATGGCCAATCTCGTAATGCGGGCCGTCCGCGACGCAAGCGCGTGAGGCACAGATGGACTTCTTTTTCCGCTTCGCAACCGACGCCTACGGGCGAACGATCCTCTTGGGCGCCAATTGGGATACGTTCTGGTGGTTCGTCGCCGCAGGCTTCCTCTTCATAGCGCTGCACGCCATCTCCGTGCCGCTGCTTGAGCGCCGTCGCGCGGAGATCGCCCGGCGGATACGGAGGAAATAGAAATGGTCACGCACGACACAGCCGCGAGAATCGCCGCCGCCGCGCCGAACGAAGCGCGAATCATCCGCCATCCGCTCGCCGAGCGCCTCTTTCATTGGGTGATGGCGGCCTCGGTGCTGACGCTCCTCGTCACCGCCTTGGGACCGGTGCTGGGCTGGAATTTCGACTGGGTAACGATCCACTGGATCGCGGGCATCGTGCTGACGCTCGCCGTTCTCTTTCACATTCTGCGCGCGATCTTCGTCCTCGATTTCTGGTCGATGATGGTCGACCGTGAAGACATGCGGAATGTGTGGCGCTCGATCGCCTGGACGGTCGCAGGGGGTGGCGCGCCGCCGACCAAACCCGGCAAGTACCCCTTAATGCAGAAGCTCTTCCATTGGGGCATGGCAGGGTGGCTTCTGGTGCTGATCGCGACCGGCCTCTTGATGCTGGCGAAGCTCGACACACCCTTCTGGCAGCGCGATCCCTATTGGCTCTCCGAGTTCACCTGGGGCATCATCTACACCATCCATGGCTATTTCGCATTGACCACGGTCACGCTGCTGATGATGCACGTCTACTTCGCGGTCCGGCCGGACAAGATCTTCCTGCTGCGCTCGATGCTGGTCGGCTGGGTGACGCGCCGCGACTATGTCGAGAATCACGATCCGTCGCGCTGGGCGCCCGCGCCCGTCGACAAGGACTGAGCGAGGGTGAACCACATGAGCATGGTTGAGACGAAGGGCGCGACCGAGATGCTGGCGCAGCGGATTGACACGATCGAGGAAGTCTACGAGTTCATGCTCGCCTATGCGGCGCAAGGCCGCGCGGGTGAGGCGGGCGCGCCCGCGCCCGGTATCCGCGCCTTTCTTGTCCGGCTCGACGCCGCGCTTGACCGGCTCGACCGCATCGCGGCCGATGCCGCGAGCGAAAGCGACGCCGAAACCTTCGTCCCGGTCATTGCGGTACTGGCCGACGATACGGCCCGAGCGCGTGCCATGATCCGCTTCGTACTCGCGCATCGCGACATTGGCTCTCAACTCATCGACAATCTCAACGCGAGCATCCATTTGCGCGCGCTATTGACCGACCTGTTCCTGATCGACGAGTGGTTGAAGACGCAGCAGACCTGATATTGGACTCGTCCATCGTTAGCGTAGCGAGCGCGTAGCAATTGTGGTTGGACAAGAATTTGAGGTCCCTTCGCCTTCCCTTCGGAAGTCCAGCGCGGGCGAAGACCTAATGAGCCCGGCACCGCGCAACGCCGGCAACTGCGATGGGGGTGAGACGTGACCCGCCGCCGAAGCTGGCTCTTCATCGCTGCGCTTCTGGCGGTGGGCATCTTCATTGGCGCCGGCGCGATCATCGCCAGCGTCGCGGTCAACCGTTACACCTCGACCGACGCGTTTTGCGTCTCGTGCCATACGATGGCGACGCTCGCCGCCGACCCGCATTTCATCCAGTCGCCGCACCGCGCCAATGCCGAAGGCGTCCAGGCGAGTTGCGGCGACTGTCACATCCCCGCAACCAACTGGTTCGCCGAGACCTATGCCCATGCGGCGAGCGGCATCAGAGACGTTTTCGCCGAGTTCACGCATGATTACGCCAGCAACCAAGCCGCCTGGGAGGCGCGCCGCGTCGTGCTCGCCGCGGAGGTCCGCGAGGAGATGCGGCGCGAGGACAGCATCACCTGCCGCCATTGCCACGACGCACGTGCGATCAAGCCGGCAAGCGAACAGGGCCGCGCCGCTCACGCGCTGCTGCGCGAAGGCCGGCTCACCTGCATCGATTGCCATTTCAATTTGGTTCACGCGCCCGTAGCGCCGAGCATGAGCTTCATCCGCAGCTCAGGTCTGGGCGAGAAGGCGAAGTGAGCGCTGTGAGGGGAAGAGCGATGATAGAGCGCAGGAGATGGATGGTCGTGCCGCGTGGTCTGGCGGCGCTCGCGCTGTTCTTCCTCGCCGCTCTATCGCTGCCGGGCGTCGCCACCGCGCAAAGCCCGTCGGCGCCAACACAGGCGCAGACGCCATCGATCCCGACGACCGAGATCCCGTTCTTTGCCGAATGGGCAAGCTCGCCTCACGCCAATCACGCAGCCGAAGCCTTCAACCACTGGAACAAGGACAAGACGATCCCCCCCGAATGCGCCAAATGCCATTCGCTGCCTGGCTTTCTCGATTTCCTCGGCGCCGACGGAACGCCCGCCGGCGTGGTCGATCATCCCGCCCCGACGGGAACCGTCATCGCTTGCGTCGCCTGCCATAACCAAAAGACGGTGGCGCTCTCTTCGGTCACGTTCCCTTCCGGGCTGAAGGTCGACAATCTTGGCGCCAACGCGATCTGCATGACCTGCCATCAGGGCGTCGAATCGACCGCCAGCGTGAACAAGGCCGTGGTCCGAATGGGCGACGACACGGTCGAGCCCAACCTGCAATTCATCAACGTACACTACGCCGCCGCCGGTGCGACGCTGATGGGCACCTTGGCGCGGGTCGCCTACCAATATCCGGGCAAGACCTATGCCGGGCGCCTTGTTCACCCGGCGCCCTATACCGGCTGCACCGCCTGTCACGCACTTCATACCGTCGCGGTCAAGGTCAACGAATGCATGGGCTGCCACAAAGAGGTAACCGACAAAGCGTCGCTTCATCTCATCCGCGTGAGCAAGTCCGATTACGACGGCACCGGCGATGTGAACGAAGGCGTCGCTGACGAGATCGCGCATCTGAGCGACCGGCTTTATGCGGCGATACAAGCCTATGCCAAGACGGTGGCGGGCAAGCCCATCGTCTACGACGCCGCGACCTATCCCTATTTCTTCACCGACACCAACGGCAACGGCGTCGCCGACAAGGATGAATTGCGCTTTCCGAACCAGTATAAGTCCTGGACGCCGCGCCTCTTGAAAGCCGCCTATAATTTTCAGTTCGTGAAGAAGGACCCGGGCGCGTTTGCCCACAATCCGACCTACACGATCCAGATCCTCTATGATTCGCTCGCCGATGTGAGCGCCAAGGCGCCGGTCGACGTCGCGCGCCTCAAGCGCCCTTAGAAGCCGCTTGCGCGCAACGGGCTCGCTGTCGCTATCATCGCAACCGCAACCACGATTGTTGACGCCCCTTGTCCCACCGCAAGATCTGGATCGACCTCCTCCTCTATCCCGGCCACACGCTGCCGACCGCGGCCGCGCCGGCACTGGTCGGCATCGGCCTCGCGCTGCACGATCACGTCTTCGACTTCCTGCCCGCTTTCTTGGGATTTCTCGCCAGCTGGCTGATCCATGTCGGCGGCGTCTTCACCGACAATTACGTCCTGCTGACGAAGACGCCGCAGGTGCACGAGCATCCGGAGCTCACCGAAGCCATCGAGAACGGAACCTTGACGCGCTTTACCCTGCGCTGCGCCATCATCGGTTGCTTCGCGCTGGCGCTGTTGACCGGTCCCTATCTCTTGAAGGTTGCGGGCTTTCTCGTCGTCATCTTCGGCGCGCTCGGGATCATCTCGAGCTGGGCCTATGCCGGCGGGCCTTTCGCCTATGCGCGATGGGGCCTCGCCGATCCGATCTTCTTCCTAATGTTCGGCGTGGTGGCGGTGGTCGGAACCTATTATGTCCAGGCGGCCCCGCACGAGCTCTCCCCCCTCAATTGGTATCTCGTCCACGCGGCGTTGCCCGCGGACGCCTTTATCCTCGGCCTACCGGTCGGCGCGCTCGTCACCAACGTCCTTCTCATCGACGATATCCGCGATCACGCGCCCGACCGGAGGAAGGGCTGGCGCACCGGCGCCGTGCGCTTTGGCGTCGGCTGGAACCGCGGCGAGATCGCGGCTTTTACCGCCTTCGCCTATCTCGCACCGTTCTGGTTCTGGCTCGGCCGCGGCTTCAGCCCCTGGGTGCTTTTGCCGCTGCTTACACTGCCGCAAGCGGCGCGCGTCGCCTGGACCGTCGCGACGCGCGACCGCTTCGAGGATCTCTTCCCGATGACACCGAAAGCCGCTTATCTCGCCCTCGCCTATGCCGTGCTGCAGGCGATCGGGCTCGCGCTCTAGTCGGGAGCGGCGATCGCGATGCCGGCGCCGCGATGACCGCGTTCAGCGAGCGGCGCCATCTCGACTTTGCGCCGCGGCAGCTCTTCGACCTCGTCGCCGATGTCGAGCGCTATCCGGAGTTCCTGCCCTGGATCGTCGCCGCGCGCATCCTGCGCCGCGAGGGCAAGACGCTCTGGGTCGAGATGCTCGTCGGCCCCAAATTCTTGCGCCGGCGCGTGCGCTCGAAAGGCGTGCTGCATCCGCCGCGGCGCATCGACATCACCAGTCGCGACGCGCCCTTCAAGCGCCTCGCCCAGCATTGGCGCTTCGAGGCGGCGCGCGGCGGCGGAACGATCGTCGAGTTCCGCGCGGCGTTCGAATTTCGCTCGCGCCTCTGGGACGCTTTGCTCGGCCCCTTCTTCGTCGAGGGCTCGCATCGCATGGTCGCCGCCTTCGAGCGCCGCGCGCGGGAAACCTGCACGCGCGATTGCTTGCCCAAGCGATAGGTGGGCGTTAGCGTGCGCTTGCCGAAAAGCCGGACGCGCGCCACGCTTCTCGGGCGACGTGCGTCCAAGATCGAGACGGCCAAGTGGAGGAAGGGATGAAGCGCAGCACGGATCGCATTCTCACGACCCATGTCGGCAGCTTGCCGCGGCCCGAGGCGCTGCTCGAGGCCTCGGCCCAGGCGCGCAAGGACGGCGATCACAAGGCCTTCGATGCGCTGCTGCCGGGGCTCGTCGCCGCGATCGTCAAGGAGCAGGCGGCGCACGGCATCGACATCGTCAATGACGGCGAGTTCGGTAAATCGGGCTGGGCCAATTACGCGCTCGAGCGCGTCAGCGGCTTCGAGCCGCGCCCGGACACGCTCTATCCCGCGGTCTGGCTCGGCCGCGACCGAATCCGCTTCGTCGATTTCATGCGCAAGGAGTTCCCGCGCGGCGCCGTCGGCACGCCGGGCCATGCCTGCACCGGCCCGATCACCTATCAGGATCACGCCAGCATCGCGCGCGACTTAGCCAATCTCAAAGCGGCCGTCGCCCAGGTCAAGGTCGAGGACGCCTTCTTCACCACGGTCGCGCCGGCGAGCGTCGGCTATGACGCGGTCAATGAATATTATGCGAACGAGCACGACTACGTCTTCGCCATCGCCAAGGCGCTGCGCGAGGAATATCTCGCGGTCCACAAGGCGGGCCTGGTGCTCCAGGTCGACG
>JBJKPV010000169.1:0-2710 GCA_046706015.1 Allostellaceae bacterium
AAAACGAAGAACTCGACCTCGCCCGAGGAATCGTCGCCCGCAACTTCGATCGCCGCAGCGGTGGTGAGCCGGCTCGCCGCGACACGGTAGAAGATCGGCACCGTCGCCGGGCGCGCCCGAATTATGGGCGTTCGACGACGTGGCGGGGCATTGGGACTCGCTCATTCTGCGCTCCTGGGCCTGCAACGCGGGCGAGCGGACGCTCTATCAGGAAGGCCCGGTGACGGCGATGCGCCCGCCGGCCGAGCTGATCGCGCTCCATGCCGGCGCGGCCGGTCTCGCTGACGGCACGCTGATGTTTTGCGGCACCTTGGCGGCCAAGGGCGGCATCCGCCCAGCGCCGCGCTTCGAGTTCGAGCTCGAAGATCCGGTACGCGGGCTCCGAATCGCTCACGGCTACGACGTGGTCGTGCTGCCGGTTCTCGGCTGAGCGCGCATAGCGGGCGCTCGGCCCGCTACATGCTACTGCATGAACCAGCCATGGCTGACGACCAGCGATTGGCCGGTCAGCGCATTGTCCTCGAAGCCGGCGAAGAACAGCGCGACGGCGGCGACGTCATCGACGGTGGTGAATTCGCCATCGACGGTGTCCTTCAGCATCACGTTCTTGATGACGTCCTGCTCGGAAATGCCGAGCTCTTTCGCCTGCTCTGGAATCTGCTTGTCGACCAGCGGCGTGCGCACGAAGCCGGGGCAGATCACGTTCGCCCGGACGCCGTGCTTGGCGCCTTCCTTGGCGACCACCTTGGCAAGGCCCTCGAGCCCGTGCTTGGCGGTGACATAGGGCGCCTTCAGCACCGATGCCTCCTTCGAGTGCACCGAGCCCATATAGATGACGCTGCCGCCGCTGCCCTGCTTGTACATCTGACGCAGCGCGGCGCGGGTCGTGAGGAATGCCCCGTCGAGATGGATGGCGAGAAGCTGCTTCCACTTCGCGAACTCGAATTCCTCGATCGGCGCTACGGTCTGGATGCCGGCATTGCTGACGAGTATATCGAGCCGGCCGAAAGCGGCGATGGCTTTCGCCATGCCGGCCTCGACCTGGGATTCGTTGGTCACATCCATCGCGATGCCAATCGCCTTGCCGCTGCCGCCGAGCTCGGCGGCGGTTGCCTCCGCACCTTTGAGGTTGAGGTCCGCGATCGCCACCTTGGCGCCTTCGCGCACAAAGGTGCGCGCGATCTCCTTGCCGATGCCGCTGGCCGCACCCGTGACCACCGCCACTTTTCCCTCGAGACGCATCGCACTCCTCCTTGAATTGAAAACCGGCTCGGCTGCTCAGCCGAGATAATCATGCACGACCTTGCCCAATCCCAAGGTCAGATCCGTGAGGATATGCACAGCCGAGACCACTTCGAGCACCGGCAGATCCGCGACCGGCGCGAGCGCGTGCGGGTAAAGCGCCAGCGCCGCCGGCCCGGTCCAGGCGCCTTTCAGCGCCACATCCTCGAGATGGAATTCGACCAGCTCGCAAATCCGCGGCGTGCCGTCGACATGAGGAATGATCTTCAAAAGGAAATTCGGCGCGGCAAGCGCGGCCTTCACCGCGGTCAGATCCGCCTCGCGGTGCTTGTAGCCCATCGTCCCCGTGGCGACGCGCACCTGGCCGTAATCGAGCGTGCCCACCAGCGTGTCGATCTCGGTCTTGAGGCTCGGATTGGCGAGCTTCTTCGGGAATCCCCAGAGCTCGCGGCCGCCCGCGATCGGCGGCTCGTCATTGAGGAACATGCAATGCGTGTAGCCGCCCTTGCGGCCCTGGAAGGTGACCGGGATCACCTGGCCCGTCTCGGTGTAATCGCCGAAGCCGGTCGAGTTGGGCATGCGGATGAACTCATAGCGCACCAAAGGCGCGTCGAGCTGCAACGGTTCGGGCACGACCGCGCGCAGCTTATCGGGATCCGTGCGATACGTGATGATGAGGAATTCGCGGTCGACGAAACGATAAGGTCCCGGCGGATAGGCCGGGCTCGTCAACGGCATCGCAAAAGCCCGTTCCCGCACCTCCTGCTCCTTCATCGCCGGTCTCCTTTCATTTCAGTCGTGTTCGTGCCGCGCTCGCATGCTCGGCGGCGCGCGCCTAGCCATCGCTGTCGCGTGTGATATCCATAATGGCGACGCCCTCGCGCCGCGACGGGCGCTCAAAGACTTCGGGCTGGCGCAGGCTGCGCACCGCGTCGTGATAGCCGGCGCGCCAATGCTCTTCCATGCTGAGGCGCGAGAACTCGTAATCCTTCGCGTGGCCCTCGTAATGCTTCGCGCGATAGATCAGGTGCACGATGTTGTAAACCGAACGATCGGTGGCCGCGATCACGGGCGCGAACTCCGGCAGCGACTTGATCTCGTCAGGCAGCTTGTCGACCGCCTCGGCGAGCGCGTTGCGCATACGCTGCATGTGCCGGAAATTATCGGTATTGGCGCGGGTGCGGCTCGAATATTGGATTTCCTTCTCGCGCACCATGACATCGGACATGTTGCGTGGCGCCTCGCCGCGCGCGTTCCAGAGATCGACCTGAAAGGCGAGCGTATCTTGCCGCGTGTTGCACTCGAGCAGCCATTGCAGCGGTGTGTTGGAGACGAGACCGCCATCCCAATAGGACTCGCCCTCGATCTCGACCGCGGGGAATCCGGGCGGCAACGCGCCGCTCGCCATCACATGCGCCGGCCCGATCTTGTGCGTGGTCGAATCGAAATAGACGAAATTACCGGTCCG
>JBJKPV010000170.1:0-2322 GCA_046706015.1 Allostellaceae bacterium
AGACCAGGATCAGCATCAGCGCGAGCCAGAAGGAAGGCAGCGAGATGCCGGCGAAGGCGAAGAGATTGACCACGCCGTCGAGCGCCGAGCCGGGGCGGCGCGAGGCGGCGATGCCCAGGGGCAGCGCCAACGCATAAGCGCAGAGAAGGCTCGTCCCCATCAGCACCGCGGTATTGCCGAGCCGCGGCAGCAACACTTCGAGGGCGGGCCGCAAATAGAGCCGCGAATAGCCGAAATCGCCATGGAGCGCGGCCCAGGCCCAGGCGAAATAGCGCTCGATCAGCGGCCGGTCGAGGCCGTACAGCGCTTTGAGGCGCGCCGCGTCCGCTGTGGTCAGATGCGGGTTGGACGAGATCATGATGTCGATCGGGTCGCCCGGCATCAGCCCGATCAAGGTGTAGACGATGAACGACATGATCGCGAGCACGGCCGCGGCTTGGAGCAGGCGCATGAGGACGAAACGGGTCATCTTGCACGCCTCACCGCGCGGCGCGCTCCGTGGCGCGGTGCCAATACTCGACCCACAAGGTCGAAGGATATTCATGCCCCGTCGGCGTCACGCCTTCGAGCCAATTGGGCAGCACATAGGCCTCGGCGCGGAAATAAAGCGGCAGGGCTGGCAGCTCCTCGGCATAGAGCGCCTGAAGCTTCTGCCACAGCACCATGCGCTTGGGCCGGTCGAGTTCGCCCTCGATCGCGTCGATCAGCCGGTCGGCCTCTTTGTTCCGGAAATCGTCGAAATTCTCGCCGCTCCAGCCATTGGCCGCGGTCGGCACCTGATCGGAATAAAGCTCGCCGCGCGGCACGCCTTCGGGGGCCGCGATCCAGGCGAACATCGCCATGGTGAAGTGGCGGTGATTGACCGTGCCGCCCAGCAGCACGCGCGCCGGCTGATTCTTCAGATGCACGGCGATGCCGATCTCGCGCCATTGCGCCTGCAGCACCTGCTCGATCAGCTCGCGCGTGCGATTGCCCGAGGTGGTGGCGAGCTCGAGCGCCAGCGGCGCACCTGCCTTGTTGCGCCGGATCCCGTCGCCGGTTTGATGCCAGCCCGCCGCTTCGAGCAGCGCGCGCGCCTTGGCCGGATCGTAAGGGTAATGCGGCACGTCCGCCGAATAGGCCGGATCGAGCGGCGGCACGAAGCTGTCGGCGACCGGATCGCGGCCGGCGAAGAGCTCTTCGGAGATCGCCTTGCGGTCGATGCCGTAGAGCAGCGCCTGGCGCACGCGCTTGTCGGCGAGGATCGGATTGTCGAGGTTCAGATCGATATGCTCGTAGACGAGGCCGGCCTTGTAGATGAAATGGAAGCGGCTGCCGTGGCGCTTCTCGAAGCCCAGCGCCTCGTCGAGCGAGAAACCCAATTCGCCCGCCACCATGTCGATCCCGTGGGCCAGGAGATTGGCCTCGAGCGCTGCCGTGTTCTCGACCGTCCAGACGACGATGCGGCGGAAATAGGGCTTCTTGCCCCACCAATAGGGATTGCGCTCCAAGATCACATGCGAGCCGGGCGAGACTTCGGCGATGCGGTAGGGCCCCATATAGAGGCCGGGATTGGTCGGATCGGAATCAAAAAGCGTGCGAAAGCGGTACTGTGCCGGATCGGCGAAGGCCTTGCGCTCCAGATGCGCGGGCAGGATCTCGAAATCGTTCATCGCCGCGTAGTCGAAGGTCAGCCGGTCGAGATAGAGGGTGAAGGTCTTGGCGTTCACGATCTCGATCTTGAAGATGCGACGATAGAGCTCGGCATCGGCGACGCCGGTCTGGGGATTTTTGCCGACCGCGTAGCTGAAGAGGACGTCCGCGGTGGTGATCGGCACGCCGTCGCCCCAGCGCGCATCGGGCCGGATCGTATAGGTGAGCTTGACCCCGGTCTTGCCATTGCCGAGATCGAGCTTTTGCGCCAGCCCGTTCTCGAAGCTCGGCAGCGTGACGCAGAGCATGCAGACGAGCTTCCATTGCGCGTCATAGGTCGTGAGCGGCCGGCGCACCATGCCGAGCACATAGACCTTCGCCATCATCGGATCGATCAGCGGGTTGAGGGTCGAAGGAAACTGGGTGATGCCGATCGCGAGCTCGTCGGCCGGCCGCCGCGGCGCGGCATCGCTCCACCCGGCGCTCGAGACCGCCAGCAAAAGCCCGAGAAGACATGTGATCGCCCGCCGCATCCGCGCACGAGCATAGCATGGGTGAGCTTCAGCCGAGCGCGTTCTCGACCGCTTCGAGCAGGGCGTCGGGCTGGAACGGCTTTGCAAGGAAGCGCGCGCCGTCGGTCATCGCGGCACCGGCTTCGTTGCGCTCGCCCATGAAGAGCAGTTTGAGGCG
>JBJKPV010000171.1:0-2630 GCA_046706015.1 Allostellaceae bacterium
CCCTTTCGCGACCGGAATTTCCGCCGCCTCATTCTCTTTCTCGCCTCGTGGAATTTCGCGGTCAATCTCGCCGCGCCCTTCTTCGCCGTCTACATGCTGAAGACGCTCGCCTACGGCATGACCGACAACATGGTCCTGACGGTGGCGAGCCAGCTGACGAGCCTCGCCTCGCTCGGGATCTGGGGCAGGCTGATCGACCGCTTCGGCAGCAAGGCGGTGCTGAGCGTCTCGGCGCCGCTCTTTCTCGCCTGCATGCTCGGCTGGACCTCGACCGGCCTGGCCTGGACGCAGGGCATGACTTTCTATCTGCTCTTCGCCATTCACATGCTGATGGGGCTCTCGACCGCGGGCGTGGCGCTCGCCTCGAGCAACATCGCGATGAAGCTCTCACCCGGCGGTCAGGCGACGGCTTATCTCGCGGCGAACAGCGTCGTCAGCGCGGCTTTCGCCGGCATCGCGCCCATGATCGGCGGGCTCTGCGCCGATTTCTTCGCCGCGCATCAGCTGACGCTCGCCTTCACCTGGACGGGCGCTTCGCGCGAGCTGACCTTGCAAGTGCTCAACTTCCACTCCTGGACCTTCTTCTTCGGCATCGCCTGCGTCGTCGGGCTCTATTCGCTGCACCGGCTGTCCTGGATCGAGGACGTCTCGGGCAGCGCCGATCCGCTGCTGCTGCGCCAGCTCCTGCTCGAGGCGCGGCGCTCGCTCTTGAGCCTGTCGAGCGCGGCCGGCCTGTTGCGGATCGCGCGCTCGCCGCTCTCGCTGTTGCGTCAGCGCGCGAATAGCCGCGCCTGAGCGGGCTCAGGCCTGGCACGGCGGAGGCAGTGGCGCGCCGCCCACGAACCAAGCATAATGGGCAAGTGAGGGCCGGCACGAACCGGCGAATTCCTGGGGGAAATGCAATGGGGTGGTGTGAGCGTCGGTGGCTTCAAGTCTTGGCGGTAGCGGCAGCCGCAGTTTTTGTGGCGGCAGCGCCTTCCGGGGCCGCGACCTTGCGCGTCGCCGAGCCGCAGGCCGCCATTTTCGATTTCGTGCCGCTCAATGTCGGTATGCAGGAGGGCATCTTCGCCAAGCACGGCGTCGACATCAAAATCTTCACCCTGCGCGGCGCGGCGGAGCAGCAGCAGGCGCTGGTCGCGGATTCGGTCGATATCGGTCTCGGCTCGGGCCCGGCGATGGCCTTTGCCGCCCGCGGGGCGACGGTCAAAGGCGTCGCCGAGATGGCGAGCAAGCCTTCGGCCATCGTGCTCGCGGTCAGCGCCAAGGGAAACATCAGGACGATCGCCGATCTGAAGGGCAAGACGCTCTCGATCTCGTCTCCTGGCTCGATCACGGAATGGCTCGTTCGCGAGCTGGAGCGGCGGCAAGGCTGGAAGATGGACGCGATCAAGATGGTCGGGCTCGGCTCCAACTCCTCGCAGATGGCGGCCTTGCGCAGCGGCCAGACCGACGGCCTGCCGACGGGCATCTTCCAGGCGACGAAGTTCGAGCATGAGGGCATTCTGCGGATCCTCGTGCATTTCGGCGACATCGAGCCGCATTTCATCATGCACGTGATTTTCGCGAGCGACAAAGCGATCGAGACCAAGCCAAAGGAGATCCGCAATTTCCTCGCCGGCTGGTTCGACACCATCCATTTCATGAACACGCACAAGGAGGCGTCGGTCAAGATCGCCGCCAAGATCACGCGCGTGCCGCCCGACGTCATCTCGAGCCTCTACGGTAAGGTCATGCCGATGTTCTCGACGACGGGGCACTTCGACAAGGACGGTCTCGACATCTTGGCCCACTCTTTCGTAGAGCTGAAGCTGCTGCCGAAGCAGCCGGACATGTCGACGCTCTATACCGAGAAGTTCCTGCCGGTGGCCGCGGTGAATTGATCGCCGCCGCTATCGGCGCAAAACGGAAGGAAGATCAGGATGGACACGATCGAAACCAAGTTTCGTGATTTATCGGTCGAGGAATTCGATACCACGACGTTGCTCGAGCATGCGACGCAGCAGGCGATCCAGCGGCGCTATGAGGATTTCTTCATTTGCGATGTCGACGGTCATCACTACGAGACCGAATCCTTCAAATCGATCGCCGAGTACATCGAAGACCCGGTGATGCGCGACCAGGCGAAGTACCAAGGCTTCGGCGGCGCCGGCATCACCGGCGGCGGCAATTACCAGCCCTTGGGCGGCCGCGTCACCCGCTATCCCGGACGGCGCCGCGAGAAGACGCCGGCGGGCACCAATCGCGACATCGCGCTGACGCGGCGCTGGATGGACGCGATCGGAATCGACGTGCTCAACATCTTCCCGACGCCGATGCTGGGCCTGGGCTTCACGCCGCGGGTCGACGTCGAGGTGGCGCTGGCGCGCGCCTATAACCGCTGGCTGTGCGACGAGGTGCTGGCGCATGAGCCGCGGATTTGCTCGTCGCTCTATCTGCCGATGAACGATCCCGAGGCGGCCTACAAGGTGGTGCAGGATTTCGCCGGGAGGAAAGGCGTAATCGGCTTCACCGTCTGCACGGCGCGGCACAAGCAGCTCTACGACAACGCCTATATGAAGACCTACGCGGCGATCGAAGAGCGCGGCATGCCGCTCAACTTCCACAGCCAGTTCGGCGGCGCGCACGATCAG
>JBJKPV010000172.1:0-7421 GCA_046706015.1 Allostellaceae bacterium
GCGCGGTTTTTAAAGCTCGGCGACACCATTTTGATCGGGGCGCGCGGCCTCGCAGAGAACGAACATCAGACGCTGCGCCAAGGCCACGTTGTTCTCGTTTATCCGCAGATCCAGAACGGTCGTGTCATCGCCGACGTCGCGGTCGACGGCCTCGGCGACTATTTCGTCGGCGAGCGAACCCTCGTTTATATCTCGGCGGGCAAACGCGAAGCCCTGATCGTGCCCGAGGACTACGTCTATCGCCGCTTCGGTGTGAGCTACGTCAAGCTCAAGGATGGGACCGAGGTCGTCGTGCAGGTCGGCATGCCGACCGATGGCGGCATCGAGATCCTCGCCGGGCTGCATGACGGGGACGTGGTGGCAAAACCATGAAGCTCGGCCTCTCGGGGCTGCTGACCCGGTACTTCATTCGCTCGCCGCTGACGCCGCTGCTGCTGCTGGCGGCGCTGGCCGTGGGCACGATCGCACTCGTCTCCCTGCCGCGCGAGGAAGAGCCGCAGATCAGCGTCCCCATGGTCGATATTCTCGTTACGGCCAACGGCTACAAGGCCGGCGATGCGGTCGAGCTCATCACCAAGCCGCTCGAGAATCTCATCAAGGGCATCAACGGTGTCGAGCACGTCTATTCGAGCACGCAGGACAACTCAGTCGTCGTCACCGCGCGGTTCTATGTCGGCACCGACGAGGACACCGCCCTGACGCGCGTTCACGAGAAGATCCGCGCCAACATCGCCGATCTGCCCAAGGGCATCCCAGAGCCGATCATCATCGGACGCGGCATCAATGACGTGGCGATCGTCACTCTGACCTTGGCGCCGAAGCCGGCGGCAGCGTCCCGCTGGAACGACAACGGGCTCTATCAGATCGCACAGGAGCTTCAGCACGAACTCATCAAGGTCGAGAATGTCGGGCTCACCTATATCGTCGGCGGAAGTCCTAACGAGATCCGCGTCGAGCCCGAGCCGGAAAAGCTCGCGCTTTACGGCATCACGCTAAACCAACTCGTCGACAAGCTCACCAACGCCAACCGCTCGCTCGCTGTCGGCGCCTTCGACCAGCTCGATCGCGACGTCCCCGTCGTCGCCGGCCAGACTCTCCAGGGCGTGCCCGACATAGGCCTTTTGCTTTTGACGACGCGCGACGGCGCGCCGGTCTATGTCAAAGACGTCGCCAAGGTCGTGGTCGGCGCGGCGCAGCCGGATCACCATGTCTGGACGCTGAGCCGGACTGCCTCGGGCGGCCTGCAGCGGCTTCCGGCCGTCACCGTCGCTTTTGCCAAGCGCAAAGGCGCGAACGCCGTCACCGTCGCCGACCAGCTGCTCGCGCGGCTGAAGACGGTCGAAGGAAGGCTCGTGCCCAACGACGTCTCGGTCACGGTCACGCGCGATTACGGCCAGACCGCGACCGACAAGGCAAACGAGCTGCTCTTCCATCTAGCGCTTGCCACGGTCTCGATCGTCATTCTCATCACCATGGCGATCGGCTGGCGCGAAGGCGTCGTCGTCTTCATCGTCATTCCGACCACCATCCTGTTGACGCTCTTCGCCTCGTGGCTGATGGGCTACACCATCAACCGGGTCAGCCTTTTCGCGCTGATCTTCTCGATCGGCATCCTGGTCGACGACGCGATCGTCATCATCGAGAACATCGTCCGCCATTGGCGCGCGCGTGGCGACAAGGATCTCATCTCGAGCGCGGTCGAGGCCGTGGCCGAGGTCGGCAATCCAACCATCGTCGCGACCTTGACCATCATCGCGGCGCTGCTGCCGATGATGTTCGTGAGCGGGCTGATGGGTCCTTATATGAGTCCGATCCCCGCCAATGCCTCGCTGGCGATGCTGTTCTCGTTCTTCGTCGCTGTGATCATCACGCCTTGGCTCCTGCTCCATGTCGCGCGCGGGCAATTCTCCGCCCATCGCCACGGCGCCGACACCGCCGAGCACGCGATCGGCAAAATGGGACGGCTCTACCTCAAAGTGGCACGCCCTCTTCTGACCGGCCGCCGGCGTGCGAAGATATTTCTCGCTTTGGTGACGATCGCGACCCTGGGCGTGTGCTCGCTCTTCATAACCGAGAACGTCATCGTCAAGCTTCTGCCCTTCGACAACAAATCGGAGTTGCAGGTCGTGGTCGACCTGCCGCAAGGATCGACGCTTGAGGATACCGAGCGCTTCCTCATGGCCGCGTCCGAGCGGCTTAAGGACCTGCCCGAGCTCACCTCGATTCAGCTTTATGCTGGCACGGCCGCGCCCTTCAACTTCAACGGCCTGGTGCGGCACTATTATCTGCGCCAAGCACCGGAACAAGGCGATCTGCAGGTCAATCTCGTCTCCAAATCCGATCGCGACCGGACGAGCCACGAGATCGCGCTCGATGTGCGCCATCGTCTTGCCAGCCTTCCGAAGCCCACGGGCACTGTCGTCAAGGTTGTCGAGGTGCCACCCGGACCGCCGGTTTTGGCGACGCTTCTCGCCGAGATCTATGGCCCCGACGAAATCGCACGGCGTCATGCCGCCGAGAAAGTCTTACAGGCCTTCCGCAGCGTCGATTTCATCGTCGTTGTCGACGATACCTTTCATAAGCCGGCGGAAAGGATGCGGTTTTCCATCAACCAGGAAAACCTCGAATTCTACGGTGTCAGCGAGCAGGCGGTTTACGACACCATCGCCGCGCTCATCGGCGGCGTGAAGGTCGGCTATTCGCAGCGAGGTCACGGTGCGAAGCCGATCGCAATCGACGTCGCGCTGCCGAAGAGCGCGGAGTGGATGGGCGAGCGTATCCTTTCGACCCCGATTCCCGCCAGCCGCGCGGCCGGTCCGGGCGGCACGGTCGAGCTTGGCGACGTCGTCACGATCGCACACGAGCCTGGCTCCTACAGCATTTTCCGCCGCGACGGGCACGGGATCGAGATGATCGAGGCCGAGGTCGCGGGAAGATTCGAGGCGCCGATCTACGGCATGCTCGCCGTCCAGGATCAGCTCAAGAAGATGGATTGGGGTAGCGCGGCCCCGCCGCAAATCCTTTATCACGGCCAGCCGCTCGACGAATCGCATGTCTCGCTCCTCTGGGACGGCGAGTGGGAGGTGACCTACGTCACCTTCCGCGACATGGGCGCAGCGTTCGGCGTGGCGCTATTGGGGATCTATCTCCTGGTGGTCGCGCAGTTCGGCTCGTTCCGCCTGCCGCTCGTCATCCTCATTCCGGTGCCGCTCACGCTCATCGGCGTGGTGCTCGGCCATTGGCTTTTCCACGCGCCCTTCACCGCCACCTCGATGATCGGCTTCATCGCGCTCGCCGGCATCATCGTGCGCAATTCGATCCTCCTGGTGGATTTCATCCAGCGGCGCCGCGGCGAAGGCGTCGTGCTACGTCAGGCATTGCTTGAGGCGGGTGCAATCCGTTTCCGGCCCATCTTCCTGACCGCGGCCGCCGCCGTGATCGGCGCCGCCTTCATCATCAGCGACCCGATCTTCCAAGGCCTCGCCCTATCGCTCGTCTTCGGCCTCATTTCTTCGACCATCCTGACTGTGCTCGTCATTCCCGCGGTCTATGTCTGGCTGCGCGACGACCACAAGGGCTTGGGCGATTTCGCGGCCTGAGGCGCGCGAGCACGCAGGCCGGCTCAAGCGCCCGCAGCGAGATGGACGGCGTCTGCATCGATCTCGGCCGCCACCGCGACGCCGGGGCGAAGGCCCGATGCGGAAACGTCGCGGCTCAAGACATAGGCGACCAGATCGATACCACATTCGAGCGTGATCCGGGTCAGCGGGCCGAGATCGGTCATCGCCGTGATCCGCCCTTCCAGGCGGTTGACGTCGGGACGCGGTGCCGCGACGCGCGGCAGCGTATACAGGCGCAGGTCCTCGGCACGAATACAGATCGTGACATTCCCAGCACGCGGCGCCGTGCTGTGATCACCTACGATGATCAGTCGGCCTCCCGCCGTGACCCGCACAAGACCGTCCGCGACACTTTCGACGCGGCCGTCGATGAGATTCTCGATCCCGACGAAATCGGCAATGAAGCGGTTGAGCGGCCGCCGGAAGACGTCATCGACCGTCCCCTGCTGCACGATCGCACCGTCATTCATCACGACGACGCGATCGGCCAATACCCGCGCATCGACGTGATCATGCGTCACGAAGATCGAGGGCGCCTCCGCCGCGCGCAGAAAACGAGCAAGCTCTTCCCGAAGCTGGTCGCGCGTACGCGCATCGAGCGCGGAAAACGGCTCGTCGAAAAGGAAAAGATCGGGGTGATTGGCGAAGACGCGGGCAAGGCTCGCGCGTTGCCGCTCGCCGGCGCTGAGCGTTGCCGGCTCGCGTTCCGCCAGATGCGCGATGCCGAAATAGGCGAGCCATCCGGCGACATCGCGACCGGCAGCATCGCGACCCGCGCCACCGCGCGGGCGCCGCGCGCGCAGGCCGAGGGCGACATTCTTCGCGACGCTGAGATGCGGAAAAAGTCCGAAATTCTGGAAGACGAGGCCGACCCGGCGGCGCTCCGGCGGCAATGACGTGACGTCGCGGTCGTCGATGATGACGCGTCCGGCGCGCGGGCGATGAAAGCCCGCGATCGTCTCAAGTGTCACCGATTTGCCCGCGCCGTTGGGGCCGAGCAGGACAAGGATCTCGCCCTTCGCCACGGCGAGATCGACGTCGCGCAGCGCGAAGCCGCCCAGACTCAGCGAGAGCTGCTCGACCGCCGCGCTCGTCATCGCATCCCCGCGACGCCGGGCCCGCGACCGTAGGCGAGATAGCGAAAGAGGATGAACAAAACGAGCGAGACCAATAGCAGCAGCAACGCGGCACCCGCCGCGTCGTCGAGCCCGAAGCGCAGAAACATTTCGTAGACGCGCACCGGCGCCGTCATCGGATAATAGGCGATGATGGCAACGGCGCCGAACTCGCTGATCGATCGCGCGAAAGACAAGGTGAGCCCGGTCAGGATCGCGCGCCGGGCGAGCGGCAAGGTCACCGCGAAAAAGCTGCGCCAGGGCCCGAGACCGAGCGTCCGCGCGACCTGCTCGAGCCTCGGATCGATATCCTCGAAACCGATCCGCGCGGCGTTGACGGCATAGGGCACCGAGACGAAGAGCATCGCCGCCACGATTCCGGCAAGCGTTCCCCAGAACTTCACGCCGAATAGCGCGTTCGCCGGTTCGCCCAGCATGCCGTCGCGGCCGAAGACGATGAGAAGCGCGATGCCGGCCACCGTATGCGGCACGGTGAGCGGCATATCGATGACCGCGCCCAATAGCGCCTTGCCGGGCCCGCGCGAGCGCGCCATCACGTAAGCAAGCGGCACGCCGACAAGAGCCGCGACGCCGACCGTGATCAGCGATGCCTCGACACTCAGAAGGATAGCTTGCCGCACCTCGACCATGCGCGCAACGCGGACAAGACTGTGCGCCGTCTGCGTGGCGCCGAGGCCGATGAGCGGCAGGACGATGAACGCGACGAGAAGGCTGCCCGCCAGCCAGAACAGCAGGAGCAGCGTGCTCGGCCGGCGGGCGCTCAGGCGAGCGACCGAGAAGCTCGGCGACCGGCGCGCCCCGCCGTCACGCGCGGCCATGGGATCATGCTCATGATTGCGGCCATGGCTTCACATGTGCGCGCAGCGACGCCGGCATCGCGCCGGGATTGACTGCATAGGCCGGAGCCACCCGGCCGAAGCCGTTATCGCCGATCACTTTTTGGCCTTTGGGTCCGAGCAGCAGTTCGAGATAGGTGGCGGCCAGATCAGGATGCTCGGCATCGTTCGGGATCGTCGCGGCATAGACGATCGGCTTGCCGGCGAGATCGCCGTTCTTGGTATGCGCGACGCCAGTCGCATAGAAGGACGAGAACCGCGGATCGCTCAAATTGATCTTCGGCGGCAGCTCGACATATTTCAGATGGTGCTGCAGCGCGTCGGAGCGATAGTTCGCGAGATAGTCGATCTGCCCGAGTTGCAAGGCCGAGATCAGCGAGGTCTCGGTGTCGCGCATATTGGCGAGCGGCGCGTTGGCGAGGATTTTCGCCGCAAGCTTCGGCTCGCCATAGAGTTTTTCGGCGAGGTTGAGCATCTGTACGGTCTGATAGCCCGAGGGGTCGGTGTCGGGATCGGAGCGGCCGATCTCGACCCCGGGCCGCGCCAAGACCTTGTACCAATTGGACGGCGTCACCTCGCCGGCGTATTTGCTCTTGGGCGTGTAGACGAAGGTGACGGCGTTGCGCGCGAAGCCGACATACCACTTCGCCAGCGCGGGCTTGCCGTTTGCGGCGAAGAGGTACTTGGGAATGACGCTGTAATCGGCCACGGCGACGATATCGGCGCGCTGGTGCAATTCGCTGATGCGCTTGGTCATCATCACGCTGCCGCCGAATTGGGGCTGAAGCGTAACATCGGGATGCTCGCGCGCGAAAAGCGCGTCGAGTTGCTTGAACGGCACCGCCAGCGTGCCCGCGGCATAGATCGTAAGCGTCTTTGCCTCCGCAGCCCGGACCGGACTTGCCCCTGCCATCACCTCAAGCGCGAGCAGGAAGCCACACGCGGCGGCGAGCCGTTTGGACGAATTAGCCATCAGCGCCCCTCGAATTCACATGGTCAAAGATGTTACGTTCCAGCGCCTTATAGATGCATGGAAAGCCGTATTTAAAAAAGTGTGTAATTCATGCATATTTTTGCAATAAAAAGACGGGATACATATGCGCGAGTTCATGACCACGGCGGAGGTGGCGGATTACCTCCGCCTCAAAGAGCGCAAGATCTATGAACTCGTCCGATTGCGACGTATTCCCTGCTCCCACGTCACGGGAAAGCTGCTCTTCCCCAAGCAGGCGGTCGATCTCTGGCTTGCCGCCCAGACCGAATTCGACGGGCCGGAACTGCGCGCGTCGCCCCCAGTCTCGGCAGGAAGTCACGACCTTCTCCTTGAATGGGCACTGCGCGAATCGGGTTGCGGGCTGGCGCTGCTCTCGGGCGGCAGCGAGGACGGGCTCAAACGCCTGGCGGAAGGTCAGGCGGTGATCGCCAGCCTCCACATCCTCGATTCGGAGAACGGCACGTACAACATCTCGGCCCAGCGCGGTGTACATCGCATGGCCGATATGGTGCTGATCGAATGGGCGACGCGCCAACAGGGCTTGATCGTGGCGCCGGGAAATCCGCTCGGCATCGAAAGCATCCGGGACCTCTCGACCAAGCGCCCGCGCGTCATTCGCCGCCAGGACGGCGCGGGCGCGCATATTCTCTTGCGCTATCTCCTGTCGCGCGAGGGATTGCGGCTCGAGGATCTCAATCGGCTCGAGGCGCCGGCGCGCACCGAGACCGATCTGGCGGCCGCGGTGTTCGAAGGCAAGGCCGATTGCGGGCTTGGGATCGAAGCCGTCGCCAAGAGATTCCGCCTCGGGTTCATTCCGCTTCATCGCGAGCGCTTC
>JBJKPV010000173.1:0-6946 GCA_046706015.1 Allostellaceae bacterium
GCCTTCATCATCTCGTAGAGCCGGTGGACGCCCGTGGTCGTCTCCTCGGAGATGCCGCGCACGTCCTTCAGCAACTCGGGATATTTCTCGTGAAGGGTCTTGGTCGCGTCGCCGCCATCGTCGAGCACCATGTTCGGCGTCCAGCCATCGGGACCCCTGAGCGTCTGCTCGATGCACCATTCATACTCGGTTTCCGTCTCGCCCTTCCAGGCGAAGACCGGAATGCCGCGCGCCGCGATCGCCGCCGCGGCCTGATCCTGGGTGGAGAAGATGTTGCACGAGCTCCACCGCACCGAGGCGCCGAGATCGACCAAAGTCTCGATCAGCACCGCGGTCTGAATGGTCATGTGCAGGCAGCCGGTGACGCGGGCGCCGGCCAGGGGCTTTTTGCCGCGGTATTCCTCCCGCACCGCCATCAGTCCGGGCATTTCCGTCTCGGCGATGGCGATTTCCTGGTCAACCCCACCGGCAATTTCGTCATCGGCGGTCCGGACGGCGATTGCGGCCTCACCGGACGCAAGATCATCGTCGATACCTATGGCGGTTCTTCGCCCCATGGCGGCGGCGCCTTCTCCGGCAAGGACCCGTCGAAGGTCGACCGCTCCGCCGCTTACGCGGCGCGCTATGTCGCCAAGAATGTGGTCGCGGCCGGCCTCGCCGAGCGCTGCACCATTCAGCTCTCCTACGCGATCGGCGTGTCGCGTCCGCTCTCGGTCTACGTCAACACCGACGGCACCGGCGAGGTCGACGAGGCGAAGCTCGCGCGCGTCATCCAAGAAGTCGTTGATTTGAGCCCGCGCGGCATTCGTACCCATCTGGCGCTCAACAAGCCGATCTACACGCGCACGGCTTCCTATGGTCATTTCGGGCGCGCGCCCGAGGCCGATGGCGGGTTCTCCTGGGAGCGGACCGATCTCGCGCAAGTGCTGAAAGGGGCGTTCTGATATGGCGCAGACGGGCGACTTCAAGGTCAAGGACCTCTCCCTCGCGGATTGGGGGCGGAAGGAAATCAACATCGCCGAAACGGAGATGCCGGGCCTGATGGCGCTCCGCACGGAGTATGGCCATCAGAAGCCGTTGAAGGGCGCGCGGATCGTCGGCTGCCTGCACATGACGATCCAGACCGCGGTGCTGATCGAGACCCTGGTCGAGCTCGGCGCCTCGGTGCGCTGGAGCTCGTGCAACATCTTCTCGACCCAGGATCAGGCGGCGGCCGCGATCGCGGCCAAGGGCATCCCGGTCTTCGCCTGGAAGGGCGAGACCGAGACCGAATATGAATGGTGCATCGAGCAGACCTTGCGCGGCCCCAATGGCTGGTCGCCCAACATGATCCTGGACGACGGCGGCGACGCGACCAAGGTGCTGCACGAGAAATATCCCGAGATATTGAAAGACGTGCGCGGCGTCTCCGAGGAGACCACGACCGGCGTGCATCGCCTCTACGAGATGATGAAGGCCGGCAAGCTCAAGGTCCCGGCGATCAACGTCAACGACAGCGTCACCAAGTCGAAATTCGACAATCTCTATGGCTGCCGCGAGAGCCTCGTCGACGGCATCAAGCGGGCGACCGACGTGATGCTCGCCGGCAAGGTGGCCGTGGTCGCGGGCTTCGGCGATGTCGGCAAAGGCTCGGCCGCGAGCTTGCGCAGCCAGGGCGCGCGCGTGATGGTGACCGAGGTCGATCCAATCTGCGCGCTGCAGGCCTCGATGGAAGGCTATCAAGTCACCACCATGGAAGACGCCGCCCCGATCGGCGACATCTTCGTGACCGCGACGGGCAACGTCGATGTCATCCGCCTCGATCACATGCGGATGATGAAAGACCGCGCCATCGTCTGCAACATCGGCCATTTCGACAGCGAGATCCAGATCGCCTCGCTGCAAAACTACCAGTGGGACGAGGTGAAGCCGCAGGTCGACGAGGTCGTCTTCCCCGATGGCAAGCGCCTCATCGTTCTCGCCAAGGGCAGGCTGGTCAATCTCGGCTGCGCCACCGGCCATCCGAGCTTCGTGATGAGCGCTTCCTTCAGCAATCAGGTGCTGGCGCAGATCGAGCTTTGGACCAATCCTGGCAAATACGAGACGAAGGTCTATGTTCTGCCCAAGCACCTCGACGAGAAGGTGGCGGCGCTTCACCTCGAAAAGCTCGGCGCGAAGCTGACGCAGCTGACGCCGGAGCAGGCGAAGTATCTGAACGTCGACCGCAAGGGGCCGTTCAAGCCCGATCACTATCGCTATTGAGCGTCGCGGCGGGCGCATGAGCGAGAGCCCGATCAGCGCCCTCGATCAGGCCTTGCGCGGCGGCGCCTTCGTCGTCACCGCCGAGGTCGCGCCGCCGGTTTCGGCGGATCCCGCCGATCTCTTGAAGCGCGCCTTGCCGCTGAAGGGCGTCGCGACCGCGGTCAACGTCACCGATGGCGCCGGCGCCAAGGCGCATCTCTCGAGCGTCGTCGCCGCGCATCTGCTGCTGCAAAACGGCATCGAGCCGATCGTGCAGATGACCTGCCGCGACCGCAATCGCCTGGCACTCGAAAGCGATCTGATCGGGGCGGCGGCGCTCGGCATCCGCAATCTTTTGATCCTGACCGGCGATGATCCGAAGCTCGGCGATCAGCCCGAGACAAAGCCGGTCTTCGATCTGAACAGTCAGGGGCTGATGCAGCTGGTCAACCGGCTGCGCCGCGAGCATCAGCTGCCGACCGGAACGGCGGTCAAGGGCGCACCCGATTTCCTTCTCGGTGGCGCCGACATGCCCTTGGATCCGCCGCCCGACTGGGCGCCCAAATCCCTGGCGGCGAAGATCGAGGCCGGCGCCGATTTCGTCCAGACCCAATTCTGCATGGATGCCGCGGTGCTGCGGCGTTATCTGCAACGCCTCGCCGATGACGGGCTGACGCAGCGGGTGAAGATCCTGATCGGCGTCTGCCCCATCCCCTCGGCGCGCTCCGCCCGCTGGATGCGCGAGAAGCTCTTCGGCACGATCATTTCGGATGCCGTCATCGACCGGCTCGACAAGGCTTCCGACGCCAAGGCCGAGGGCATCAAGCTCTGCGCCGAATACCTTCAGGAGCTGGCGACCATCCCCGGCGTCGCCGGCGCCCATGTGATGGCGCCGCAGAACGTATCTGCTATACCGGAAGCCATCGCTCTGTCGGGCGTGGCGGGGAAGCCGCGCGCCCGCTGATCCGCGGGAGGGAATGATGGCAAGAGTGCCGGCGCTGAGCGTCGAGGAATTGACTCCGGAACAGAAGAAGCTGTGGCAGGAGATCGGCGCGGTCCGCAGCGGCTCGCCGGGCGGGCCGTTCCTGGCTTGGATGCACTATCCCAAGATCGCCGAGCGCGCGCATCTTTTCGGCAATGCCCTGCGGCTCGACGGCAAGCTCGGACGCAGGCTCTTGGAGCTCGCCGTTCTCGTCGTCGCGCGGCACTGGAACGCGCAATATGTCTTCGCGGCGCATGTGCCGCCGGGGATCGAGCACGGGCTCTCCGCCGATCTGGTCGAGGCGATCCGCACCCACCGCACACCGGTGTTCGAGAAGGACGACGAGAAGCTCGTCTACGACACCGTCACCGAGTTGCTCGAGACCAAGCGCTTGAGCGACGAGACCTATGACCGGGCCCTGAAGGCGCTGGGCCTGGAGAAGCTCATCGAGCTGGTGACGGCGGTCGGCTTCTATATGACCTGCTCGGCCATGGTGAACGCCTTCGACGTGCCGCCGCGGCACGAAGGCAAAAGGCTGATCTGACCGGCCTCAGAGCGTTTTCCGCCGAAGTGGACGCCGGTTCGGCGCAGAAAACGCGACAAAACCAACGAATCGAGAGCGTGGTCCGACCCAATCTGATCGGAACACGCTCTAATGCGGCGCGGCGGCCGGCGCGCTCGGGGCTGGCGGCGCGGCGGTCGCGGCAGGGCTGGTCCAGGCCTTGAAATCCGAATCCGAGATCGTTGGCAGCTTTTTCACGAAAGCCGCAATCTCCCAGATTTCTTTGTCGCCGGCACCGACGCGGGCAAAGCTCGGCATGCCGGTCATGTTGATGCCGTGCTTCACCACCCAGAAGATCTCCTTGGGATCGAGCTCCTTCGCCGCGTCCTTGAGATCGGGCGGGTCGGGGCGCAGGCCCTCGGAGAATTTCGCCCATTTGACGCCGGGCCCGCCATGGCAATTGGCGCAGCCACGCGCCAGGAAGGCCCGCGCGCCGGCCTGAACGACCGCCGGATCGGTGAGCGAGAACGGCGGCGTCTCGGTCGCGTGCCGGTCGATCGAGGCGTCGCGGACATGCCCTAGCGCGAAGGCGACGATGGCCGGGTCGGGCTGGACCGCCGAAATGCTGTAGAAGCCGCCGAAGAAATAGACCGCGGCGGCGATCGCGCCGACGATGCCCAGAAATCCGATCACTGCCAGCGTTCGCATCGACTTCTCCCGTTGTCCGCGTCCTGATCGATTATCTCAGGCGTTGGTGATCGCGATCAAGTCGATCTCGATCAGGAAATCCGGATGCGAGAGCCGCGTGACGCCGATCATGGTGCTGGTCGGCGGATGGTCGCTGTTCTCCGGCCGCTTGGTCGCCGGGTCGCGCAGCACCTTCATCAGCGCGTCGACATCGAGGGTGAAGACGCGCCGCACCACCACGTCGTCCCAGGTGGCGCCGGCCGCCTTCAGTTGCAAGGTCAGCGCGGCGATGACGCGCTCGTATTGCGCCTTGTAGTCGCCTTTGGCCACGGGCTCGTAATTGTCGTCCGACGGCGTCTGGCCGGCGATGAAGATGAATTTGCACGGGCCCTTGACCGTGACGACGCGCGAATAGCTCGGATGCTTGTAGAGCTCCGGCGGATTGATGAATTGCTTCTCCATCTTTCCCTCCCTCGTGATGGCCGGCGCGGGCGCGCCGTGGCGCCTTAGCTCGGGCTCGCCATGCCGCTGACCGCGTGACCCAGCCCCAAGGGCTGCGCGTCGATCAGCACGAAGGCGACGCGCGCCGCCTTGTCGCTGCGATTGACCCAGGAATGGTTGGTGCCGCGCTGAATGAGGATGTCGCCCTCCTTCAGCTTCACCGTCGACTGATCCATATCCATCTCGATCTCGCCCTTGAGCACGATCACATAGTCGATCGTCTCGGTGCGGTGCATGGCACCCGGACGGCCCGGCGGAAAATCGATGACGCAGAAGCGCGTGCCCTTGGGCGGCGGCGCGGTGCCGAGGATGCGCGCGCCCATATCCTCGATCTTCTCGCCGACCGAGATATCGACCGGTGTCGCCTCGCTGCACCAGACGAGCGTCGAGACCGAGCCGTGGCCGCCCGACTTCGTGTTGCGCGGCTGATCTTCCCACAGCACCTTGGCGACGCCCTTGGCGTCGTGGCCGGTGATGACGCGGCGGATCGGCGGAAAGGCGTTGGTTGCTTCGGCCATGGCGGTCACGCGAAATTCGGGAAGAGACGCGCGCCGTTGCCGCGCTCGATCGCGGCCATTTGCTCGGGCTTGAGGTCGAGCTCGCGCAGCTGCTTGGCGAAGGTGTCGGCGCCCCAGAAGGGGTAGTCCGAGCCCAGCAGGATCTGCGTGATCGGCGCGAGGCTCAAAAGCGCGCCCATCGCCGTCGGGTTGGTGACGCTCGCCACGTCGTAGAAGAGCTTGCGGAACTCGTGCATCGCCCCCTTGGGGTTGCGCGCAGCCGCCTCGCGCGCGTAGGGCCGCGTCAAGGAGCCGGCGATGCGGCCCGCCAGCATCGGCAAGGTCCCGCCGCCATGCGAGAAGATGAAGCGGATATCGGGGCAGCGCGTGAACGTGCCGCTATAGAGCAGATCGACGATGCAGCGCGTGCTGTCGGTCGGGAACTCGATCGTCGCGGTCGAGATGCCGGGCACGAGATGGGTGCAGCAGGTCGGCGCGGTCGGGTGGAAATAGACGACGCTCTTGCGCCGGTTGAGCTCATCGAAGATCGGCGCGTATTTGGGATTGCCCGGCCAGGTGTCGCCGTACGAAGTCAAGAGCCCGATGCCGTCGAGCTTCAACGTGTCGAGCGCGTAGTCGATCTCCTTGAGGCTGCCATCGACATCGGGGAAGGGGAGGGCCGCGAACATGCCAAAGCGGCCTTTGTAGTCGCGGCACATCTCAGCGCCATATTCGTTGACGATGCGCGCGAGGCGCCTGGCCTGCTCGGCATTGCCGAACCACACGCCCGGCGTCGAGACCGAGATGATCGCCGTCGCCGTGCCGGCCGCGTCCATCGCTTCGATCGCACCCGCGGGCGTCCAGGCCAGTTGCTGCTCGACCGGGATCGCCTGCGCGTCGGCGAGGATGCGCTCGCGCTCCTCGGCGAGCCAGGCCGGCGGCAGGATGTGATGATGCGTGTCGATGCGATGCGGGGCCGGCATGGGCATTCTCCTCTCCGGGACGTTACGTGCCGCGGGCGATGAAATCGGCGGCGCGCTCGGCGATCATGATGGTGGGCGCGTTGGTGTTGCCGCGCGTGATCTTGGGCATGATCGAGGCATCGACCACGCGAATGCCGTCGAAGCCGCGCAGCTTCAGCTTGGTGTCGACCACCGCGCCGGCATCGCTGCCCATGCGGCAGGTCGAGGTCGGGTGGAACACGGTCTTGGCGGTGGCGCGAATATGCTCCTCGAGCGGCGCGTCCTCGTCGGGCGTCGCCTCGCCAGGGAGGATCTCCTCGGCGACGAGCTTGGCCAGCGAGGGCGCCTTGAGGATGCGCCGCGCAAAGCGCACGCCGCGCAAGAGGCAGGCCAGATCCTCCGGATGGGAGAGATAGTTGCCCTTGAAGAGTGGTAGGTCCGCCGGATCGCGCGAACGCAGCCTGATCTCGCCGCGCGAATGGCATTCCAGCAGATTGGGCTGCACCGTCACGCCATGAACCTGCGGCGTTTTTTGTTCCGTCTCGCCGCGGATCAGGGGCATGAAATGGAACTGCACATCCGGCCGCCCGTCGCC
>JBJKPV010000174.1:0-3621 GCA_046706015.1 Allostellaceae bacterium
CCCCAGTGGAGTGGATTTGACATTCGCTTCCCTGGTTGGCGCGAGTACCGAAAGCGAATGTCAAATCCAAAACTCCACTAGAATCCTATAGTTACTAGTGGTCCTTTGATTCCAACATTCGAAAAAATGCCTGGCGCAGGCGGGATGCGAATGTTGGAATCGGACCACTACTGCAAGCGTTAGGCGATGTCGAAGGCGTTATCGTCCCTCTCCCTCTATCAGGACCTGCCGCCGCCGGCCGAGGCCGACGCCGCTTCGATCGGGCTCGCCCGCTGGCGCGAGGCCGCCGGCGAGACGCCGGAGCCGCTTCTCGCGGCGGCGATGCGCGACCTCGAAGCCGCGCCGGACGGACGGCGGATCCTGGCCTCGATCTTCGGCAACAGCCCTTTCTTGACGCAGTGTTGTCTCGCCGAGCCGTCTTTTCTGCTGCGGCTCATCGAGCGGGGGCATGACGCTACTTTCGCCGAACTGATCGAGCGGCTCAACCATGAAGTGGCGGCGCTCGACGACCGGACCGCGCTGATGGCCGCGCTGCGCCGGGAAAAGCGCCGCGCCGCGCTGTTGATCGCGCTCGCCGATCTTTCCGGGCAATGGGGCCTCGCCCAAGTCACCGGCGCTTTGAGCGATTTCGCCGAAGCCGCGCTCGATCGCGCGATCGGCGCCTTGCTGCGCCAGGCCCAAAAAGAGGGCGAGATCGCGCCTGCCGACCTGGCGCGCAGCGGGCTCATCGTGCTCGGCATGGGCAAGCTCGGTGCGCGCGAGCTCAATTATTCGAGCGATATCGATCTCATCCTGCTGTTCGACGCCGAGCGCACCAACTATGCCGGCAAGCGCAGCGTACAGGCTTTCTTTACCGGGCTCGCGCACGAGCTCGTGCGCATCCTCGCCGAGCGCACCGAGGACGGCTATGTCTTCCGCACCGATCTGAGGCTTCGCCCCGACCCCGCCTCGACCCCGCCCGCCGTCTCGATGCCGGCCGCGCTCAATTATTACGAGAGCGCCGGGCAGAATTGGGAGCGCGCGGCGATGATCAAGGCGCGGCCGGTGGCGGGCGACCGCGAGGCCGGCGCCGCTTTTCTCGCCGAGTTGCGCCCGTTCCTGTGGCGCAAGAATCTCGATTTCGCCGCGATCCAGGACATCCATTCGATCAAGCGGCAGATCAACGCGCATCGCGGCGGCGCGACCATCGCGGTCGCGGGCCACGACATCAAGCTCGGGCGCGGCGGCATTCGCGAGATCGAGTTCTTCGCCCAGACGCAGCAGCTGATCTGGGGCGGAAGGAAGCCCGAGCTGCGTTGCGCCGCCACCCTCGACGCGCTCGCGGCGTTGACGCGTGCCGGCCATATCGGCACGGAAGAGCTCGAGCGCTTGACCGAGGCCTATCATTTCCTGCGCAAGCTCGAGCATCGCCTGCAGATGATCGACGACGCGCAGACGCATAGCGTGCCGCAAGATCAGGCGGCGCTCCATCGGATCGCCGTGCTGATGGGCTATCCGGCGAGCGAGGCTTTCGCCGCCGCGCTCACCGCCGAGCTTCAGGCGGTCGAGAGCATCTATGTGCAGCTCTTCGAGGAGGCGCCGAGCCTTTCGACCGGCGGCAATCTCGTCTTCACCGGCGCCGAGGACGATCCCGAGACCTTGAAGACGCTGGCCGAGCTGGGCTTCGCCGAGCCGGGGAAGATCTCGGCGGTGATCCGCGGCTGGCATCACGGGCGCTATCGCGCCACGCGCAGCCAGCGCGCCCGCGAGCTCTTGACCGAGATCGTGCCCGCGCTCCTGGAAGCGTTCGGCGCCTCGCCCAATCCCGACCTCGCCTTCTTCCGCTTCGATAGCTTCCTCGCGCATCTGCCGGCGGGCGTGCAGCTCTTCTCGCTCTTTTATAACAATCCGCCCGTCCTCACCCTGGTCGCCGAGATCATGGGCGCCGGCACCTGGCTCGCCGACGCGGTCGCGCGCCGCCCGGCGCTGCTCGACGCGGTGCTGGCGGTGAGCTTCTTCGAGCCGGCGCCGCCGCGCGCCGAGCTCACCGCCGAGATCGAGGGCACGCTCGACCAGGCGCGGCATTATGAGGAGATGCTCGATCTGACGCGGCGCTGGGTCGGCGAACGGCGCTTCAAGACCGCGGTACAGCTGCTGCGCCACTGGCTCAACGGCGAGACCTCGGGCGTGGCGTTCTCGGACATCGCCGAGGCCGCAGTCGCGGCGGTGCTGCCGCGCGTCGTCGCCGAATTCGAAGAGAGCCAGGGCAAGGTGCCGGGCGGCGAGCTCGTCGTGCTCGGCCTCGGCAAGCTCGGCAGTCGCGAGATGACCGTCACCTCCGATCTCGATTTGATCCTCGTCTATGACGCGCCCGACGCGATCGAGAACTCGGAGGGGTCGCGGCCCCTGCCCGTCCCCGCCTATTACGCGCGCCTCTCGCAGCGCTTCATCAACGCGCTGACCGCGCCGACCGCCGAAGGCGGGCTCTATGACGTCGATATGCGGCTCAGGCCCTCGGGCAATTCGGGCCCGCTCGCCGCTTCTTTCGCCAGCTTCCGCAAATACCATCAGGAGCTCGCCTGGACCTGGGAGCAAATGGCGCTGACCCGCGCGCGCGTGCTGGCGGGGCCGCCGCATCTCGCCGGCGCGGTGATGGCCGAGATCCAATCGATCCTGACGCGGAAGCGCGAGGAAGCCGTGCTCGCGCTCACGGTCGACGAGATGCGAAGGCGCATCGCCGAGGAGCATCGCGGCGCGAGGTTCTGGGACGTGAAGCATCGGCCGGGCGGGCTGGTCGATATCGAGTTCGTCGCGCAGTTCCTGCAATTGCGCGAAGGCGCGCGGCATCCGGCGATGCTCGAGGTCAATACGGGCAAGGCGCTGCTGGCGGCCGAGAACGCGGGCATGATCGAGGGCGAGGCGGCGCAGGATTTGGGCGGCGCGCTGACGCTCTGGCACAATGTCCAGGCGCTGCTGCGTCTTACCATGGAAGAGGGCGCCGATGCCGATCAGGCGCCGCCGGCGCTCAAAGCGATTCTCGCCGCGGGCGCGGGCGCGGGCGACTTCGCGAGCCTCAAGGAAGAAATGGAAGCCGCCGCGTTGCGTGCGCGGGCGCGCTATGACGCGCTGATCGCGGCGCCGGCCGAGGCCGCGCGGCAAGCCGGTGTCGTCGCGGTCGATGGCGGCGCATCGCTCGAACGCTCACGACAACAACGGAGGTAGGAGAACATGGCTCTCGATATCGGCGACAAGGCGCCGGATTTCACGCTCCCGACCGACGGCAACGCCTCGGTCTCCTTGGGCAAGCTCAAAGGCAAGAAAGTGGTGCTCTATTTCTATCCCAAGGACGACACCTCGGGCTGCACCGCCGAGGCTTGCGCCTTTCGCGACATGTTCCCGCGCTTCAAGAAGATGGACGCGACGGTGATCGGCATCTCGCGCGACAGCGTCGCCAGCCACGACAAGTTCAAGAAAAAATACGAGCTGCCCTTCACCCTGGCGTCGGATGCCGAGGGCAAGGTCACCGAGGCCTATGGCGTCTGGGTGCTGAAGAGGATGTATGGCCGCAAATATATGGGCATCGAGCGCGCGACCTTCCTCGTCGACGAGAAGGGCAAGATCGCGCAGATCTGGCACAAGGTG
>JBJKPV010000175.1:0-3794 GCA_046706015.1 Allostellaceae bacterium
TCGGGCTTGGCGCCCGCACCGCGCGCCAAGAGGACCCGGCCCGCCTTCCCCGCCACGCGCCAGGCAAGCAGCATCGCTGCCGCCGCCTGTTCCGCGCCGAGACGCGCCAGCGCCCCGCCAAGGGCGCGCAGGCTCTTGCGCGCGTTGAGCGAGATCGTCTCGACCAGAACCACCAGCTCGACCCGCTCGCCTGCCGCCTCGAGACGCCGCGCCAGCTCCAGCGCGATCAGCCCGCCATTGCAGTGACCGCCCAGCCGATAGGGACCTTCGGGCTGCACCGCGCGGATGAGCGCGAGGTAATCGGCGGCCTCTTCCTCGATCGACAGCACCGCGCCGCCATGAAGCCCGTGCGAGCGCAGCGCGTAGCACGGGTATTCCTCCCCCATGAGACGCGCGATCTTGCGCACGTAATAACCCCCGCCCCAGAAATCCCCGTCGGCGAAGAAGAACGGACGCTCCCCCTGCCCCGGCTGCAGCCGCAGGATGAGGCTCTTCTCCGATGCCGCGTCCGCCTTCACGATGCTCTCGGCGAGCTGGCTCACCGTCGCGTTCTCGAACAGGATCGTGTCCGGCAGGCTCTTGCCGGTGAGACGCTCCAGCTCCAAGAGAAGCTGCGTCGCCAGGATCGAATCTCCGCCGAGCTCGAAGAAATCATCGTCCGGCCCGACAGGCTTGCCGTCGAGCAGACGCTCCCAGAGTGCTGCGATCTCGAACTCGAGCGGCGAGGCGAAATCGCTGGAAAGAACCGGCCTGCCCTCTCGCGGCGCGAAACGCCGCGACAACTCGGCCCGCAGCACCTTGCCGGTCTCGCCCTTGGGCAGGCTCTCGATCAGATGAATGCGGCGCGGGATCTTGAAGGCAACCAGCGACTGGTGCAGGAAGCGCCGCAGTTCGGTGGACGTCGCCGCCATGCCGGGGCGCAGCACCGCCGCCGCCACCACGTCCTCGCCCAAGCGCGGATGCGGCACCGCAAACGAAGCCGCCTCCGCCACCGCCGGGTGCCGCTGCAAGGCCTCGTCGATCTCAGCCGGCGCGATCTTCTCGCCGCCGCGATTGATCATCTCCTTCATCCGGCCGACGACGGTCAGGAATCCGTCCGCGTCGATCGCCCCGAGATCGCCGGTGTGGAACCAGCCATCGATAAAGGCGGCGCGGTTGGCATCCTCGTTGTCGAGATAACCCGGCATCACACCGGGACCACGGATCACGATCTCGCCGGGCTCGCTGGGAGGCGCCAAGTCGTCCCTCTCGCTGCTCCAGATCGCGAGCTCGCCCGGCCAAGCCTTTCCGACCGTCCCGGGCTTGCGCTCATCGGGCACGATCGCATTGGCAGCGACGAGACCGGCTTCGCTCAAACCAAATGAATCGAGCACCGGAATGCCGAAATAATCGCGCAGGCCCGCTGCCACGCCTGCGGGCAAGGGCGCCGCGGCGGAGAGGATGAAACGCAGCCCATGCCTGAAAGCGCCTCGGCCGAGCGCGCGGGCACGTTCGAGCACCGCGCGATGCAAGGTCGGACCGGCCGCGAACCAAGTCGGATCCAGCGTCGCAAGCCAGCCGAAGAAATCTGCGTCCGTCGTTCGCGGCGGACAGGCCAGGCTGCCGCCGAGAATGAGCGGCACGAACAAGGACATCTTCAAGCCTTGCGCGTAATAGAGCGGCAAGACGCTCAACACGCGATCCTTCGGCGTGAGCGCGAACCACGCCTCCATGCGCTTGGCCATCGCCACCAGGTTGCGATGCGTGATCGCGACCAGCTTCGGCCGCGCGGTCGTGCCCGAGGTGCGCAAAATGAACGCCGTATCGCCGGGCTCGATCGGCCGAGGCGGCGCGCCCGCGGGCAAAGCCTCGCTGCGCAAGGCGAGGCGCAACGCGCCGTCTTCGCGCCGCGCATCGAGCCGGCACATCGCGCGATGCGCCGCGACCTCGCGCCCCGCGCTTTCGACCCAATCGGCGAGGATCACCGCTTCCGGTCGTTGCGCAGCGAAGAGATCGTCGAGCTCGGCCGCCGTGAGAGCGGGGTTCAACGGAATCGCCGTGGCATGACACGCGACCGCGACGATCGTCATCGCCAGTTCGGGACCGTCCGGCATGAGGATGGCGACGCGGCTGCCGCAGCCGATGCCGGCACGTCGCAATTCGATTCCGATGGCATCGATTTGCCACTTCAGCGCGCGATAGGTGATCGCAGCGCGATCGGACGAAAGGATGGCCGGTGCTTCCGGCGCGGCCGCCGCATGCGTCGCAATGAGCGCGCCGACAGACGCATCGATCGCGCCGCTTTCGCTATCGCACAGCCCCTCGCCCATTAACCAAGCTCTCGAAACGTCACGCTAATGTGATGCCGTACTTTGCGCTCATCACGGTTTCTCAACAAGGTTTATCCGGGCGCCCCAACGTCAAATCGACGCGCACGTTATCGCAACCGCAGGTGTTGTTTTGGCCTCTCTCATGAGAGGCGGCACGCCGCGCGACACCGGTTCTGTCATAATTTTGCAACCAGCGCCGCGAGCTGATCGGTGCATTGCCCCCAGCCCTGATGGAAGCCCATTTTCTCATGTGCCTCGCGATCGGCCACGGTCCAGTGCCGGACGCGCGCGGTGTAGCGCGTCTTGGCGCCCAGCTTCTCGAAAGTGAGGATCACGGTCATGAAGGGCTTGGCCGAGGGTTCCCACGCGCTCCCATACGCGTCGGTGAAGACGAGCTTCTCGTTCGTCACCACCTCGAGATAGACGCCGCGATTGGGCATGTCCGCGCCGTCGGGGCTGCGCATGACAATAAGCGCGGCGCCGCCCACCCGCACATCGAGTTTTGCCTCCGGCGTTTGATAAGGCAGTGGCGCGAACCATTGCTTGAGGAGTTCGGGCTCGGTCCAGGCGCGATAGAGCGCGGCGGGTGGCGCCTCGATGATGCGCGTGAGCACGAGATCGCGATCATTCGTATCGTTATCGTCGGTCATCGCTCCCTCCTCAAGCCTCGGCCGCGGCGCGCTCCAGCGCCGCGATATCGAGCTTGATCATGGTCATCATCGCGCGCATCACGCGTGTCGATTTCGCCGCGTCCTTGTCGCGCAGCAGCTCGCCGAGGATGCGCGGCACGATCTGCCAGGTGACGCCGTATCTGTCCTTGAGCCAGCCGCATTGCACATACTCGCCGCCCGCGCCGAGCTTTTCCCACAACGCGTCCACCTCTTCTTGCGTCTCGCAGGTGACGAAGAAGGAGATCGCGGGCGAGAAGGTGAATTGCGGCCCGCCATTGAGCGCGATGAATTCCTGACCCTCGAGCTTGAAGGTGGCCGACATGACCGAGCCCTTTGGGCCCGGCCCCGCCTCGCCGTAGCGCATGATCTCGCCCACCTCGGCGTGCTTGAAGATCGAGGTGTAGAACTTCATCGCCTCCTCGGCCTTGCCGTCGAACCACAGGAACGGCCTGATCTTCTGCATCGCCTCACTCCTTCATTTATCCGTCACGTCTACGCGCGAGCCGCTTTTTCAAACGGCCTTCTCCTTCGGCCCGTTCATCGACCAGACGACGCCGAAGGGATCGCGCAGGATGCCGAAGCGGTCGCCCCGTCGAGCGAGGCGCAATCGACGATATAGAAGCCGAGCAATTGCTCCTCGGTCTCGGCGAAAGGCCCGTCGACGACGAAGGGCTCGGGGCCGGAGCGCACCGTGACGGCGGCGGTGGTCGGCATCAGCCGCACGACCGGGCCGATCTTACCCTCGGCCGCAAGCTGGCCGGTGACCACATGGCGCTTGGCGAGGACCGCGTCGTCCTCTTCCTGGCTCCAGGAG
>JBJKPV010000176.1:0-15292 GCA_046706015.1 Allostellaceae bacterium
ACCGGCATCGGCAAGACCGAGATCGCGCGCCGTCTGGCGAAGCTGGCGCAAGCCCCCTTCATCAAGGTCGAAGCGACGAAATTCACCGAAGTCGGCTATGTCGGCCGCGACGTCGAGCAGATCGTGCGCGACCTGGTCGAGGTCGCGCTGGTGATGACGCGCGAGCGGCTGCGCAAGGAAGTGGCGTCGAAAGCCGAGCTCGCGGCCGAGGAGCGCGTGCTCGACGCGCTGGTGGGGCCGGGCGCGGGACCTGACACGCGCGCGAAATTCCGCCGCATGCTGCGCAACAACGAGATCAACGACCGCGAGATCGAGATCCAGGTCCAGGACACCGGCGCCGGCGGCATGCCGACGATCGAGATACCGGGCATGCCGGGCGCGCAGATGGGCATGGTCAATCTCGGCGAGATCTTCGGCAAGGCCTTCGGCAACCGCACCAAGCCGCGCAAGATGAATGTCGCCGACAGCTACAAGGTGCTGATGGAAGAGGAGAGCGACAAGCTCTTGGACCAGGAGAAGGTGGTCAAAGAGGCGATCCTCGCCGTCGAGCAGAACGGCATCGTCTTCATCGACGAGCTCGACAAGATCGCCGGCCGCAGCGAGCAGCGCATCGGCGCCGATGTCAGCCGCGAAGGCGTGCAGCGCGATCTGTTGCCGCTGATCGAAGGCACCACGGTCGCGACCAAGCACGGCGCCTTGAAGACGGATCACATCCTCTTCATCGCCTCGGGCGCGTTCCATGTGGCCAAGCCATCGGACCTTTTGCCCGAGCTCCAAGGCCGCCTGCCGATCCGCGTCGAGCTGAAGCCGCTGACGCGCGAGGATTTGCGCCGCATCCTGACCGAGCCCGAAGCCAGCCTCATCAAGCAATACAAGGCGCTGATGGCGACCGAGGACGTCACGCTCGAATTCAGCGACGAGGCGATCGACGAGCTCGCCGCGCTCGCCGAGGAGATCAACGCCACGGTCGAGAATATCGGCGCACGACGGCTGCACACCGTCCTCGAGCGGCTCTTGGAAGAGGCCAGCTACGCGGCCTCGGACCAGCCGCCCGGCACGGTGGTGCAGATCGACCGCGACTATGTCCGCACGCGCGTCGGCGCGCTCGCCAAGAACGCGGACCTGTCGAAATTTATCCTGTAGCACCAGAGGCGGCGCTTGCCGCCTCGGCGCTCGTCAGTCGGCTGCGGTGAGATTGGCGGCAGCGGGTTTGCCGCGATCCATAGCGACGTCGTATTTGATCTTCTGGCCTTCTGCCAGACCGCCCATGCCGGCGCGCTCGACCGCCGAGATATGGACGAAGACGTCCTTGCCGCCGTCATCCGGTTGGATGAAGCCGAAGCCCTTCTGGGCGTTGAACCATTTAACTGTGCCGATAGCCAAGCGAAGTCTCCAATCAAAAGATCGTCTCGGACGAAACCGGCTCGCCCCGGCGCCTTGGGAGACGCCGTGCACCCCTTCATCCGCGATTATTGATAGAGACCTTCGGCGAGCGCCGCAAGACGGCAAATGCCGAATGCGCTCAGGGCCGCCACTTGCGGATGCGCCGTGCCGTGCCGGTGCTCGGCGCGGCGTTCAAGGCGCCGGCGCGAAAATGGCGCATGAAGTGATCATAGCGGCGGGTGAGCTCGGCGCGCTCCCCGGCGGTCATCTCGTCGAGCGCGCGCGTCGAGAGGTCGGCGTGCCGCAATTCATCGAGTGAGTCGGACTCGTGGTTCGCCATAAAGACCCCCGCGTCGATCCTGCCGCAGACCAGTCTCGCCCCGGCAGGGTTAAGCGAAGGTTAACGCCCCGGGCGATCTTGCCAAAGCCGCGGCGGCGCTCTTAGCTCGCGGAAGAAGAAGACGTCACCAGCGCGGGAGAGGAAGCATGGCGGGCACCGAAGCGGCGCGGGAGGGCAGGCGGCACGTTGCGCCGCTCAACCATCCGAAGATCTTTTCGCACGGCACGCTCGAATGCCGCAGCCTCGCGGAATCGCGCCCCTTCTACGAAGAGTTTCTCGGCCTCGACTGCGTGCATCACGCGCCCAAGGCGATGATGCTGCGCAAGGGCGGCTATTTCGGGCTCGTCTGCCTCGAGAAGGGCAAGAATGTGCGCTCGGTCGGCGTCGGCAATCATTGGGGCCTCGACTTGGCCTCGCGCGAAGAAGTCGACCGCGCGCGCGAAATGGCGATCGAACACAAGGACAAATACGGCATCCAGAAGGTGATGCGGATCACCGACATGCACGGCACCTATGCGTTCTATTTCCAGGATCGCGACGGCAATTGGTGGGAGTTCCAATATACCGGGGAGGGGCAGGAGCGCGGCGAAGGCCGCTACGACAAGCATTTCGCGCGCGGCGATATCGCCTGATCCGGCGCGGGAGGGGGAACACGTCATGAAGCTCGTCACCATCGAAGCATGGCCCCAAGGCCGCACCGGCGCGCTCATCGGCGACGATGTGCTCGATTTCGCGCTGGCCGCGCCGGTTATCCCTTTGGCCGGGTATATCCCGGCCGCGATGCCGGCGCTGCTCGCCGGCGGGCCGGAAGGTCTCGATCTCATCCGCCGCGTGATCGAGCGCGTCCCGCGCGAGCGAGCGCGGCTTGAAGAGGTCGGCGCGTTGAAGCCGCTCTCGGCTGTGACCTTGCTCGCGCCGGTGCCGCGGCCCGGGATTCTTTTGTCCCATGGCCGCGCCTATAAGAGTCATCTCCGCGAGATGAACCGCACCCAGCCGGCCGAGAATCCCTCGGCGTTCTTGAAGAACGCCAACTCCATCATCGGCACCGGCGCGCCGATCCGCCTGCCGCCGCAATTCCCGGACATGGTCGATCAGGAGGCCGAGTTCTCGATCGTCTTCGGGCGCCCGTGCCACAACATCAAGGAAGACGAGGCGATGGATTGCGTCGCCGGCTACACCATGATCAACGACGTCTCCGCCCGCAACTGGGTCGAGAATTTCCAGAAGACCGGCGACCCCGATCTCAACCGCATGGGCAAGCAGCTGCCGGGATTCACGCCGATGGGCCCGGTGATCGCGACCAAGGACGAGATCCCCGATCCGCATGACGTGACCGTCAAATCCATGATCAACGACCGCGTGATGCAAGACGCGCACACCTCGGATCTGATCTGGACCATTCCCTATCTCATGTCCTTCTTCGCGCGCTGGTACGCGTTCAAGCCCGGCGACGTGCTGTCGACCGGCTCGCCCGCTGGTGTCGGCTATGGCCGCAATCCCAAAGTCTTCGTTCAAGTGGGCGACGTGATCGCGGTGATGGCGAGCGGCGTCGGAACGTTGAAGAACCCGATCGTCGCGTGAGCGACACGCGGTCACGCGCGGCCGCCGGCTAAGCCATGCCTGTCTTGCGCCGGCGCGAAGGGGCCGCCGGTACGGATTTGATGATCTGAAGGAGATGCTCGGTCCGGTCGGGCGGCAGGTTGCGGATGCGCTCGGCGAGGAGATTGGCGAGCTCGGTCGCCGCCGGCGAGAGCCCCGCGGTGTCGACGGTGACGCGCGGATGCGACAGCCGCGCCAGACGCATCAGCTCGTCGGCCTCGTCCCAGATGATGTTGAGCTGCGCGCAGATCGCCACCACCATGGCATGGGTCGGCCGCCCACGCCGCCCGTGCTCCAGCGCCGAGAGATAGGCGGCCGAGACGCCCAGCGCGTCGGCCATGTCCTTGAGCGCGATGGCGCGTTCCGACCGCAACTGGCGCAAGCGCAAGCCGAACGGGGTCATCGCCGCCGCCGCAGGAGGACATAGAGCGCGCCGGTCCCGCCATGCTGCGGCTGGGCGCGGCTGGCGGCGAGAACGCGGCCGCGATTCTCGCCCTCCTCGAGCCAGCGCGGCGCGGCGCCGTAAAGCACGCCAGATTTCCCGGTGATGATCAGCACCGCGCGCAAGCCGGCGTCATGGCTGCGCGCGATGAAGGCGCCGAGCGCGCGATGCGCCTCTTCCTGGGTCATGCCGTGAAGGTCGAGCCGCCCCTCGATCGCCATCTGACCGCGCTTCAAGCGCTGCGCGCTGCGCCGGTCGAGCCCGCGCGACGGCGCCTGCGGCGCTGGCGCCGTGGTTTCGTCGCGCGCCGTCGGAGCCGGCGGCGCGGGCAGCGGAACCAGGACGAGTTCGTGCGCCTCGCGCCCGTGCAGACGCTTCACGCCGCGCATCGCGCGATCCCACAAATCGCGCTCCTCGCTCTTCGCCTTACGCATCGGCGATCAGCACGATGTGGAGACGGCGCGGCCCGTGCGCGCCCAGTACCAGGCGCTGCTCGATATCGCCCGTGCGCGAGGGGCCGGTGATGAAATTAACCGTGCGCGGCATGGCGCCGCGCTGACGCAGCCGATCCCAGCCATCCTCGTAAGAAGCGACGACCTCGCTCGCCTTCAGCACGGCGATATGCGTGTCGGGCAGGAAGTTGTTGCGCGTCGGCGTCTCGGGCCCGGAGACGAGCATCAACGTCCCGGTCTCGGCGATCGCGGCAAAGCAGCCCGTGACGCCCGCCGCATCGCCGTCCTCGGCGACGCCGGCACGGATCTCAAGCAGCGGCCGCTCGCTCCAGGGAATTTCGCCGAGCTTCGGGTCTTGTGTCATCACCAGACGCGCGGGAAGATTCTGGGCCGAGAGATAATCGGCGACCGCGCCCGGCACTGCCGCCGCGCCCGTCACGCGCGTCACGGTCGCATCGACCTCTTCCGCCATCGCGATGAAGAGCGCGACCTGTCCGGCGTGGTCGAGCGCAGCAGCCCGCGCCGGGACGAGATTGCGGCGATGCGTCGCCAGTCGATCCGCAACCGCCTGAGCCTCGTCGCCCCAGAGCCGGCCGCGGCGCAGGCCGGCGCGGATGTCGCTCAGAATCTGGTCGCGCGCGTCGCTCATGATCGCGCCGCCTCGGGTTTGGCCGGTTTTGCTTTGTGGCGCTCGGCCCAAAGCGTCATGAAGCTCTTGCCCTCGGGCGCGGGCAGATCGCGCATATCGGTCCAGCCCGTCGCCAAGGGCAGCGAGCGGAAGCGGCCGCGCGCGCCGCCGAAGAAGCCAAGCACCCGGCTCGCCACGGCGCTGGCCGAGCGATTGTGCGCCGGCCGTTGGGCGATGTAAGCCCAGAGCGCGAGACCCCAGCGCTGCGCCTTGGGCGAGAGCTTTTGCGCGAATTCACGCTCGCGCCATTGCCGCATCATTTTCGGCAGCGGAATGCGCATCGGGCAGACGCTTTCGCAGCGGCCGCAAAAGGTCGAGGCGTTGGGCAGATGCCCCGCCTGATCGATGCCGATCAGGGTCGGCGTCAGCACCGCGCCCATCGGCCCCGAATAGACCCAGCCATAAGTATGGCCGCCGACCGCGCCGTAAACCGGACAATGGTTGAGACAAGCGGCGCAGCGGATACAGCGCAGCATATCCTGGAACTCGCCGCCCAGGAGCGCGCTGCGGCCATTGTCGAGAAGCACGACGTGATAGGCGCCGGGCCCGTCGCGATCCGCGGCGCGGCGCGGGCCGGTCGAGACCGTCGTATAGGTCGAGAATTCCTGGCCGGTGGCGGAGCGCGCCAGGAGGCGCAGCAAGGTCGAGGCATCCTCGAGCGTCGGCACGACCTTCTCCAAGCTCGCCAAGACAATATGCGCCTTGGGCAAGGTCTGGGTCAGATCGCCATTGCCTTCGTTGGTGACGATGACGCTGGAGCCGGTCTCGGCGATGAGGAAATTGGCGCCGGTGATGCCGACATCGGCGGCGAGGAATTTCGGGCGCAGCTCCGCGCGCGCCTCGTCGCAGAGCACGCGCGGCTCCTCGAGCACGCGGTCGCGCGGGCGATCGGTGTGCGTGGCGCGAAAGCTTTCGGCCACCTGCTCTTTCACCAGATGGACCGCGGGCGCGTTGAAATGGCGCGGCGTCTCGTGGCGGATCTGAACGATGTATTCCCCGAGATCGGTTTCGACCGGCGTGATCGCGTTCGCCTCGAGGAACTCGTTGATCGCGATCTCCTCGCCGATCATCGATTTGCCCTTGGTCACGGTCTTCGCGTCATTCGCGCGGCAGATCGCGAGCACGGTCTCGCGCGCTTCTTGCGCCGTGCGGCACCAATGCACCTCGCCGCCTTGGGCCACGACGTTCTTCTCGAAGGTCTCGAGATAGAAATCGAGATTGGCGATGACATGGTTCTTGATCGCCACGCCTTCGTCGCGCAGCGCCTCGAATTCCGGCAGCCGCGCGATCGCCTGGGCGCGGCGCTCGGGGAAGCCCGTGCGCATCATGCCCATGGCGCGCTGCAGATTGGGATCGCCGAGCGCGCGATGCGCGTTGGCCTTGAATTCGGGCGAGGTGATCTGCATCAGCTTTCGTCCCGGCGCGGCACGCCCAAGGGCGGCGTGTCCTCGGTCATCCCGGCAAGGATCTCGGCGACATGGCGCACGCGAACCTCATTGCCGAGACGCGCGAGCTTGCCGGCCATATTGAGCAGGCATCCCATATCGCCGCACAGCAAGGTATCGGCACCGGTCGCGGCGATATCCGCGGATTTGTCCGACACCATCTTGTCCGAGATCTCCGGATATTTGACGCAGAACGTGCCGCCGAAGCCGCAGCACACCTCGGGCGTCGCCATCTCCGTCAAGGTCACGCCCGCGACGCTTTGCAGAAGGCGACGCGGCTGCGACTTGATCCCGAGTTCGCGCAAGCCCGAGCACGCGTCATGATAGGTGACGATGCCCTGATAACGCGCGTCGACCTGCGTCACGTGCAGGACATCGACGAGAAACGAGACGAGCTCGAAGCTGCGCGCGGCGAGCGCGGCTGCGCGCTCGGCATAAGCCGGATCCTCGGCCAACAGACCGGGATAGTGAGTCTTGATCATGCCGCCGCAGGAGCCCGACGGTACGACGACGTAATCGAAGCCCTCGAAAGCGGCGATCACCTGCCGCGCGATCGCCTTGGCGTCGGCGCGGTCGCCCGAATTATAGGCCGGCTGACCGCAGCAGGTTTGCGCTCGCGGTACCTCGACGACGCAGCCCGCGTCTTCCAGGAGCTTGATCGCGGCAAAGCCGACCGTCGGACGGAAGAGATCGACGAGACAGGTAACGAAAAGACCGACGCGCGGAGGCTGAGCCATACATCAAAGCATGGCCAAGCCTCGGCGCGAAAGCAACGGCCGGAGCCGCCGTGTCGGCGCTCAGCGCGGCGGCGGCGGATAGCCGGGAGGAGGAGGCGGATAGCCGGGGGGCGGCGGTGGCGGCGGCGGCGCGGCGCTTGGCGCCGATGGCTGGACATAGCCCGTCACCTGATTGCCGCGCGAATACATGCATTGCGAATAGGCGATGTTGTAGCGCTGTTGCAGCGACATGGTGCTGCGCTCGCCTTGCGATGCGCCGATTGCGGTGCCGCCGAGCGCGCCCGCGCCCGCGCCGATCGCCGCGCCGCGGCCGCCGCCGATCGCCGCGCCCAGTCCCGCGCCAAGCAAGGTGCGGACACCGGCGCCGATCAGCGTCTGATTGGTCGCGTTATTCTGCGCTTGTTGCGCGCCGCCGATCTGCTGCTCGGCGAATTGCTTGCAGATCGCCTGATCTTCGTTGAAGGCTTCGAACGGCTTGTTCGGACCCGGCATCACCGCGACGGTCGGCCCCATCGGCGGCTGAGCGCAGGCCGACAGCGTCAACAGCGCGGCGACACTCGCGACCGCGCCCGCTTTTACATGTTTCACCAAAACCCCTCCTTTTCGGATTCCGACCCGCCGTGCGATTCCGTTATCTCGGCGCGGCTGGTGCCGGTTGCGCCGGCACTTGCCGCCATGCCTGCTTACAGCTTGGAACGTAAGGATAATAGCCCTTTGGGTCGTCGCAATAATACCAGTTGGGTGCGGGCTGGCTCAGATAGGTGGGTTGCGGCGGCGGCGCCACCACCACCGGCGGCGGGGCGTAGACCACGGGCGGGGGTGCATAAACCACCGGCGGCGGCGCGTAATACCAGGGTGCCGGAACCACCGGCACGCCGAACCCGAAGCCGACGATGACGCGCGCTTGCGCCGGGAGTGGCGCAAGGATCACCGCCATCAGGGCTGCCAAGGCCCCCGCCGCAACTCCCGTCCTGTAGAAATAGGCTTGATATTTCATTGGCTTAGCTCCAAGCCACAGCGCCCGCTGCTGAGCCACGAACGGGGCTCATCGGATTTTATGGGGCGGCGCTAGCCGCCATCCCTGTCGCCAGCGGGAAAGATTATGCGATCGTCCCCCGCCGCGATCAACCCTCGAGCAAGATCGCGTCAAAGGGATATCTCCGTTCCCGTTTGGCGCGTGAATCTTGCTCTCGATTCAAAAACTTAGGCGATGATCACGTGTCAAACGGACTCGAGGCCGATTCCGTTTCACACGGATCATGGTCTAGCGCAAGGCCACGATGCCGGGCGGGGCCACGTCCTTCGGCAGGAACAGGTAATAATGGCCCTGCGCGCGCATGGCGCCGGCTTTCGCCTCGGCCTCGGCGCCGAAGCCCCAGAACACATCGCCGCGCACCGGGCCGCTGATCGCACCGCCCGTGTCCTGCGCCACCATCAGCCGCTCGAGGCTGATCGCCGTATCCGACGCCACGAGATAAACCGGCGCGCCGAGCGGAATGAAGTTGCGATCGACCGCGAGGCTGCGTCGCGGCGTCAACACCACGCCCTCGCTGCCGATCGGGCCGGGACCCGTCATCTCGCGAAAGAAGACATAGGAGGGGTTCTCGTCCATCAGCGCGGCGCCTTCTCCGGGATGCGCTGCGATCCAGGCGCGGATCGATTGCAGCGAGGTCGTCTCGGGCGTGAGCGCGCCGCGTGCGATGAGCAGCCGGCCGATCGCGACATAGGGCTGGCCGTTTTGGCCGTCATAGCCGAGATCGATCATCGATCCATCGGGGAGCTCGACCCGGCCGGAGCCTTGAACCTGGAGAAAGAACGCGTCGACCGGATTGTCGACCCAGAGCAGCGGCAAATCCATCCAGTCAAGCGCGCCATGCTCGATCGCGGCGCGGCTCGCATAGGGAAGGAGCGTGCCGTCGACGACGTGTCCGGCGATGCGCTCGCCATGCCAGGCGGGACGGAAGCGGCCGAGATCGACCATCACCAGATCGGGCGGCCGGCGCAGGATCGGGGTCTGATATTTTCCGCCGCGCGTCAGCGCGCCGTGCAGCAGTGGCTCGTAATAGCCGGTGAAGAGCCCTTCGCTCTCGCCATTGTCGCCGGCGAGATAGGGACGGAAATAGTGCTCGAAGAAGGACCGCGCCGCATCGTCGCCGGGAGCGACGGTGGCGACGGCGCCGCAAGCGGGACGCCAAGCCGAAGCGGTCAAATTGAGCGCCGGCGGACCCACAGCTGCATCGTCGGCATGATTGGCGATTGCCGCGCAGGATTTGGCGAAAGCGCCAAGCGCCGCGGCGACATGATCCGTCTCCCAGCCGGTCAGATCGGAGAATCGCGCCGGCGCGAGAGTGAGCTGCGGCGGCGCGCGCGAGACGCAAGCCGCGAGAGCCAGTAATCCGACAAGCGAGAGAAGCCGCGCGAGCGGCGAGCGGGTCACGGGCTGTGCGTGGCGACGAGAGTCCAATTGGGATCGCGCGCGCGCAAGGGCCGGCTGAAGGTCCAGAAATCGGTCTTCTCCACCGATTTCTCGGCGTCGCCATCCACCACCTTGCCGTCCGCCGCCCGCGTCACGTTGATCTGATCGGAGACGATCTTCACGGTGACGAGACCGGTCGAGCCTTCGATCGACGCCTCGACCAGCTCGACCGGTTTGATCGCGACCAACTGCGTCTCGTGTGTTTCCTTGGCCTCGACGCGCGCGTGGATCGCCTCGGCGAAAGCAGCGAAGACATCCTTGCTGAGTAATCGCTCGAGCGCAGCGGTGTCGCCGGCGGCGAATGCCTTGACGATCAACTCGAACGCGCCGCGCGCGCCGGCGAGAAACGCCTTTTCATCGAAGCTCGGATCCGCCGCCTTGAGCGCAGCGACGCCGCTGGTGCCCGACACGCTCGCTGTCGGCGCCGCGTCATTCGCAGGCTGATCGATCACCGGCCCATGCGGCGGCATCGAGACGGGGTTCGGTGCGCTGAAGCGGTCGGGCCGCCGCCGTTCATTGCCGGTGCGGCGGCCGAGCACGCTGCGCAGGCGCAGGAGCAGGAAGCCCGCGACCGCCGCGAACAAGATAATGTCCAAGAATTGAAAGCCGTTATCCATCATCGCGCTCCGGCTTACTCTTAGATAAGCGGTTCGAGCCCAAAGGGCAAGCCGCGCGGACGGCGGTTGTGCGGCGCGGCAATACGTGCTAGCCACGCGCATCTCGGAGCGGCGGAGTTAACGCATGGCGGACACCAACAATGGCGGCGCGGCGCCCCAGACCCAAGGGCGACGGCAAGTCATCATCAACGCCCAATATGTGAAAGATCTCTCCTTCGAGAATCCCCGTGCGCCGCACAGCCTGCTGCAGCAGCAGGGGCCGGCGCCGGAGGTCCAGATCAATGTCGACGTCAAGGCGGCGACGCTCGCGCCCGATATTTATGAAGTGGTCATGACGTTGCGTGCGGACGCGAAACAGGCCGCCGACAGCGTTTTCGTCGTCGAGCTCGTCTATGGCGCGGTGGTCACCTTGGCGAGCACGCCGCAAGAAGACGTCTCGGCCGCGCTCATGGTCGAAACGCCGCGCATGCTCTTCCCCTTCGCGCGCTCGATCCTCGCCGAGGTGACACGCGATGGCGGCTTCACGCCCTTGCTGCTCAACCCGATCGATTTCAACGAGATCTACAGCAAGCGCAGCGATACCGGTGCGCCGCCGGTGGCGCCGGCCGCCGGCCCCGGATCCGGGGCGGTCTAATTCTAAAGAGCACTTATCGCTTCGTCCTGCGAGCCGCCGCTCTCACTTCCGCCACAGCGGTTCCTTGAGCTTGGCGATGAAGGCGTCGTGCGCCGCCGCCTCTTCCGGTGTCGGCGCGTGCGGGCGCGGCGGCCGCGCCTGCCGCGACGCGGCAACCCCGCGCTTCGATGCGCGGCCAGCGACGTTGAGCTCGAGACCGGGCTGTCTGCCGCCGATCAATTCGAGATAGACCGCCGCCAATAATTCGCCGTCGATCAGCGCGCCGTGCTTTTCGCGCCCGCTCAAATCGATCGCGAAGCGGCGGCACAGCGCATCGAGATTGGCGGGCTGGCCGGGGAAGCGCTGTCGTGCCAGGCTGAGCGTGTCGACGACCGGCAAGCGCAGCGGCGCCAGGCCGGCCCGCTTCAGCTCGGCATTGATGAAACCCAAATCGAACTCGGCGTTGTGAATGACCAGCGCGTCGCTGCCGAGAAAGTTGAGAAAATCCTGCGCCACAGCTGCAAAGACCGGATGCGGCGCGAGAAACTCGGCGCTCAAGCCGTGAATCGCCTGCGCCGCTTCGGGCATGTCGCGCTGGGGATTGATATAGGCGTGATAGCTCCGGCCGGTGGGAAGGTGATTGAGCAGCTCGATCGCGGCGATCTCGACCAGCCGGTGTCCGTCTGACGGATCGAGGCCCGTGGTCTCGGTGTCGATCACCAGCTCGCGCATGGAACAAGCTTAGCGCAGCGGTGCGGCGCCACCAAGCCGCCGCAGCACGTCGCGCAGCTTGCGCCAAGTCACGGCGCGGCCAAGCCCGCTCGGCACGATGAAATCGGCGCGGCGGCGCTTTTCGCGATCGGGCATTTGCCGCGCGCGAATCGCCGCCAACCGCGCCGGCGTCATGCCCGGTCGCGCCAGCACACGCGCGCGCTGCAGAAATTCGGGCGCCAGCACGATCATGGTCGCGTCATAGCGCTTCTGCCGGCCGGATTCGAAGAGCAGCGGCACGTCCATGACGACGAGCGATGCGCGGGAACGGCGCATCGTGTGCAAGAACGCGTCCTCGTCGCGGCGCACCAGCGGATGGATAATCGCCTCGAGCCGTTTCATCGCGGCATCGTCGCCGAAGACCCGCTTTCCCAGCGCCGCGCGATCGATCGCACCTTTGACCATGACGCCCGGAAAAGCGGCGGCCACGGCAGCCACCGCAATGCCGCCCTTGCCCATCATGCGATGAACCGCCGCGTCGGCGTCATAGACCGGCACGCGCATCCGCCGCAGCATGGATGCCGCCGTGCTCTTGCCCATGCCGACGCTGCCGGTAAGGCCGAGGATCTTCACGCGGCCGCCATTAGGGCCGCGCCAAGGTCGACAGCACGGCGTCGCGCAGGCCCGGCGTGATCGCGGGCCGTACGCCGAACCATGCCTGGAAGCCCGGCTGTGCCTGATGCAGCAGCATGCCGAGCCCGTCGACACAGCGATTGCCGCGCGCCCGCGCCGCCGCGAGCAGCGGCGTTTCGAGCGGCACATAGACGATGTCGTTGACCACGGCGTCAGGAGGCAGGGCATCGAGCGGCAATTCCAGCGCCGGCTGCCCCTCCATGCCGAGGCTGGTGGCGTTGACGAGGAGACTCGCGCCCTCGAGCGCCCGGGCGCGCGCTTCCCAAGCGACGCCGCGCACTTCGCCGCCGAGCGCTTTCGCCAATTTCGTCGCGCGCTCGGGCGTGCGATTGACGAGGCGAACCTCGCGCGCGCCGTCATCGAGCAGCGCCGCGACGATGGCGCGCGCCGCACCGCCGGCGCCGAGCACGACCGCTGGCCCCGACGCGGCGTTGAAGCCGGTGAGCGCGGCCCGCAGCGCGGCGAGAAAACCGAACCCGTCGCTGCTGCTGCCGACGATCGTACCGCCGCCACGAATGATGATCGTGTTGATGCCGCCGGCGCGTTTGGCCGCGGGGTCGTATTCATCGACCGCTCGCATCGCCTCTTCTTTGTGCGGGATCGTCAGGTTGCAACCGGCAAAGCCGAGCACCGGCAAGGCCTGGAGCGCACGGCGCAGATTTTCGGGCCGCACCGCCATCGGCACATAGGCGCCATCGATCCCGTATTGCTTCAGCCAGTAGCCATGCAGCGCGGGCGAGCGCGAATGCGCGACCGGCCAGCCCATGATCCCGGCGAGCTTCGCCGCACCGCTGATGCTCATGCCGCAACCGCGCCTTCGCCGCGCAAAAAATCAAGCAGCGGCAGCAGGGGCAACCCCATGATCGAGAAATGATCGACTTCCACCCGTGCCATCAGCTGTGCGCCCAGGCCCTCGATCTCGTAGCCGCCGACGGTCGCCAGAACCCGCGTTCCCATGGCGACAAGATAGTCCTCGAGGAAGCGGGCGGTGAAGGGGCGCATGGTGAGCACCGGCCGCTCCACAAGGCGCCACAACACCACGCCGTCGCGCAAGACCACCGCAGCGGTCGCCAGCGCATGCGGCCTGTGGCGCAGCGCCTCGAGCTGAGCGCGCGCCTCGGCGACATTGGCCGGCTTATCGAACCAGCGACCGCCGCAATCGAGAATCTGATCCGCGCCCAGGACCAGCGCGCCTATATGCCTTGGCGCGACCGCGCGGGCCTTGGCTTCGGCCAGCGCGAGAGCACAATCCTCGGCGCCTGCGCCCGCCGCGCGGTGGCGGGCTTTGATCGGCGCTTCGTCGATGGCGGCGGGGTCGATCTCGGCGTCGATGCCGGCATGCGCCAGGATACGCGCGCGGGCCGCGCTCGCCGAAGCGAGAACGAGCACGCTCATGCGTCGTCGGTGCCGCGCTTGCGGGCGAGCAGCTTCAGCACCGCGGCCGCCGATTCCTCGATCGAGCGCCGGCTGACGTCGATCACGGGCCAGCTATGCGTCGTGAAAAGCCGGCGCGCTTGCGTCACTTCCTCGCGCACTTTGGCGAGATCGGTATATTCGCTGCGCTCGTCGCGATGCAGCGAGGCGAGGCGCTGCGTGCGCACCTGAATCAACCGGTCGGGATCATTGGTCAGGCCGACAATGAGCGGCCGCGTCAGGCCGAACACCTCCTCCGGCAGATCGACGCCCGGCACGATCGGCACATTCGCCGCCTTGATGCCGCGATTGGCGAGATAGATGCAGGTCGGCGTCTTCGAGGTGCGCGACACGCCGACCAGCACCACCTCGGCGTCGTTCAAGCCCCAGAGCGACTGGCCGTCATCGTGGTTGAGGGCAAAGGTCATCGCGTCGATGCGCTGAAAATACTCGCTGTCGAGGAGATGCTGCTGGCCCGGCAGGCCGCGCGACTGGCGACCGAGAAAAGAGGCGAGCGCGCCGATCACGGGATCGAGCACCGGGATCGCCGGCACCTGAAGACGGCGGCATCCTTCGATCAAAGGCTGACGCAGATGATCATCGACCAGCGTATAGAGGACGACGCCGGGATTGTTGGTAACGCCGCTGATCACACGATCGATCTGCGCCTTGGTGCGCACCATCGACCAGATATGCTCGACCGCGTCGGTGTCCTCGAATTGCACCAGACAGGCGCGCGCCACGGAGTGGACCGTGTCGCCCGTCGCATCGGAGACCAGATGGAGATGGAATTTGGTCACGCCAATGCCCCGCCAGCCCGGTGGATGAAATGAGGATATGTCGGGTCCGTGACAGCGCGGCGCGGTTCAATCACGTTGGCCGACTTTTTATCCGACCTCGCCACGCCTGGGGATCGAATCATCGGTCATCCCGCAAGCCGGGGACAGATCCGGCATCGCGCGTATTATCCCCGCGTTTCACCTCGTCCTCGATCGCATAAGCGCATGGAATTGATGGAATTTTCTCGACCATCGCGGTCTTATACACTGTTTCCCGCAGCCTGCGCAGCAAACCCGGCAATGAGGATAAGATCGGCGCGGAAATTAATCCCCGTTCTCAGCCCGTCCTACTACCACCTCTTCCTTTTGAATCTATAAGGGAAAGAGTAAGAGCAAAGGATGGAATCGGGCTCTCTTTCATTGCTTCGGGTGCTTCGCGGCGAAGCGCTTCGCCCGCCGCCGATCTGGCTTATGCGCCAGGCTGGGCGCTATCTGCCGGAATATCGAGCGTTGCGCGAGCGCGTTGGCGGCATCCTCGATCTATGCTTCCGGCCGGAGCAGGCTGCGGAGGCAACGCTGCAGCCGATCCGGCGCTTTGGCTTCGATGCCGCCATTCTGTTTTCGGACATTCTGCTGGTGCCGCAGGCGCTGGGACAGCAGCTTTGGTTCGAGCCGGGCGAAGGACCGCGGCTAGCACCGGTCAAGGACGGCGCGGCAGCCGCGGCGCTGACGCTTGACGGGATCGGCGAACGGCTCGCGCCGGTTTACGCCGCAGCGCGGCTCGTGCGCGACCGGCTTCCGCCATCGGTCGCGTTGATCGGTTTTGCCGGGGCGCCCTGGACCGTCGCCACCTACATGGTCGAAGGCGGCGCCAGCCGCGATTTCGCGGTCATCAAGGCCTGGG
>JBJKPV010000177.1:0-4367 GCA_046706015.1 Allostellaceae bacterium
CCGAAACCCCACGGGACGCGCCGTTTTGCCCCGCCCGGTTGGGCGCGGCGGTGGGCCAATGTCCCGAATAGCCCCGCCCGCCACTTCGGCCGGGCGCGGGCGCAAAGCGGCAGGGTCGCGGCCGTGACGATCATGCGAATAGGGCCTAGAACGCCGCTATGATAAGCCCCGATCCAGCCTCGATCGTGATCGTCGCCGGTCCGACCGGGAGTGGCAAGTCGGCGTTCGCCCTCGCACTTGCCGAGGAATTTGGCGGCACGATCATCAATGCCGACAGCCAGCAGATCTATCGCGATCTCGCTATCCTGACCGCGCGTCCTGACAAGGATGCGATGGCGCGGGTGCCGCACCGGCTTTACGGGATCATCGATGCCGCCGAGAGCTGCTCGGTCGGGCGCTGGCGGCGCCTCGCGCTCGAGGAGATCGCCGCCGCCCGGATGGCCGGACGCCTGCCGATCCTCGCCGGCGGTACCGGCCTCTATCTCGAAGCGTTGTTGCGCGGCCTCGCCGAATTGCCGCCGATCCCTGCCGAAGCGCGGATCGAGGCGCGCGCGATGCACGAGAAGCTGGGGCCTGCCGGATTTCACGCCGCCCTTGCCGCGCTCGATCCAGCGACCGCGGCGCGTCTTTCGCCCGGCGATACGCAGCGCCTTACCCGTGCCTATGAGGTCGCGCTCGCGACCGGCGTGCCGCTGTCCGAGTGGCAACGCCGCCAGGTGCCGTCCTCGGACCTGCTTGCGGCAGCGGTCGTGCTTCTGCCGCCGCGTGATGCGCTCTATCGCGCCTGCGACGCGCGTGTCCTCGAGATGATCGGAGCGGGTGCGGAAGCCGAGCTCCGGGCGCTGCTGACGCGTCAGCTCGCGCCCGACCTGCCGGCGATGAAGGCGGTGGGTGTGCGCGAGCTCGCTGCCTTTCTCAACGGGCAGGTCTCACATGCGCAAGCGGTTGCTGCAATGCAGCAGGCGACGCGCAATTATGCCAAGCGGCAGTACACTTGGTTTCGCCGCCGGATGGAAGAGGACGGTTCGCTACAAAAACGGGCCATTGAAAAGCAATTTTCGGAAAGTTTATTACCGGACATTTTTTCATTTATTCGCGCGTTTTTATTGACCATGCCGGCCTAGCTGTCTAGGGTGGCGGCCTTCGCGACGGAAATCCTTGGCCGTTGCGGGACTTGGGAGTTTGTGATGACGGCGGAGCGAATGAACGGGGCGGAAATGGTCATCAAGGCACTGGGCGACCAGGGCGTTGATGTCGTATTCGGCTACCCGGGCGGCGCCGTACTCCCGATCTATGACGCGCTCTTCATGCAGAACCGTCTGCGCCACATCCTGGTGCGGCACGAGCAGGGCGCGGTGCATGCGGCCGAGGGCTATGTGCGCTCCACCGGCAAGATCGGGGTCGTGCTGGTCACCAGTGGCCCTGGCGCAACCAACGCCGTGACCGGGCTCACGGACGCGCTGATGGATTCGGTACCGCTCGTCTGCCTGACCGGCCAGGTTCCAACCCATCTGATCGGCAACGACGCCTTTCAGGAGGCCGACACGACCGGCATCACCCGGCCCTGCACCAAGCATAATTATTTGGTGAAGGACGTGGACGACCTCGCGCGCGTGCTGCACGAGGCCTTCTATGTCGCGCGCACCGGTCGGCCCGGCCCGGTCGTGGTCGATCTACCCAAGGACGTGTTGTTCGCGACCGGCACCTATCGCGCGCCCGAGACGGTCGAGCAGCGCAAATCCTATCGCCCTCAGACCGAGCCCGATCCGGCGCGCATCGCCGAGGCGGTCGAACTCATCGCCCGTGCGAAAAAGCCGCTCTACTATGGCGGCGGCGGCATCGTCAATTCGGGCGAGCGCGCGTGCCAGCTCTTCGCCGAGATCATCGACATGACCGGCTATCCCTGCACCTTGACCCTGATGGGGTTGGGCGCGTTTCCGGCGTCGGACAAGCGCTATCTCGGCCTCGTCGGCATGCACGGCACTTACGAGGCCAATCTCGCGATGCATGATTGCGACGTGATGATCAATGTCGGCGCGCGCTTCGACGATCGGGTCACGGGCAAGCTCGCCGCTTTCTCGCCGCACTCCAAAAAGATCCACATCGATATCGATCCGTCCAATATCAACAAGAATGTCGAGGTCGACATTCCTGTGGTCGGCGATGCGGCGAAAGTGCTCGAGGCGCTGATCGCGGGGCTGAAAGCGCGTCGCGCGGCGCCCGATCACGGCGCGCACGGCAAATGGTGGAAGCAGATCGAGCAGTGGCGCAAGCGCGACAGTTTGCACTACGAGAATTCCGACAAGATCATCAAGCCGCAATACGCGATCGAGCGGCTCTATGCGCTGACGCGCGAGCGCGATACCTTCATCACCACCGAGGTCGGCCAGCATCAGATGTGGGCGGCGCAGCTTTTCAAATTCGAACGGCCTTTCCATTGGATGACCTCGGGCGGGCTCGGCACGATGGGCTATGGCCTGCCGGCCGCGGTCGGCGTGCAGGTCGCGCATCCCGACGCGCTCGTCATCGACATCGCCGGCGAAGCGTCGATCCTCATGAACATTCAGGAGATGTCGACCATCTGCCAATACCGGCTGCCGGTGAAGGTCTTCATCATCAACAACCAGTACATGGGGATGGTCCGGCAGTGGCAGGAGTTGCTGCATGGCGGCCGCTATTCCGAGAGCTATACCGCCTCCCTGCCCGATTTCGTGAAGCTCGCCGACGCGTTCGGCGCCAAGGGCATGCGCGTGACCGCGCCGGCCGATCTCGACCGTGCGATCAAGGAGATGATCGCGATCGACGGCCCGGTGATCGTCGACGTCGCGGTCGATCCCGCCGAGAACTGCTTCCCGATGATCCCGTCAGGCGCGGCCCATAACGAGATGATCCTCGGGCCGGGCGACCGCACTTCCGGGGGACCGGTCTCGGAAGAGGGCATGGTCCTGGTTTGATCCGGCAAAGTGCGGCGGAACTTGCGGTGAGCGACATCGAAAGGCATACGATCGCGGTGCTGGTCGACAACGAGCCGGGCGTGCTTGCGCGCGTGATCGGGCTCTTTTCCGGCCGCGGCTACAACATCGAGAGCCTGACCGTGGCCGAGGTCGACCGCGCGAACAGCCTCTCGCGCATCACCATCGTGACCTCCGGCACGCCGATGATCATCGAGCAGATCAAGGCGCAATTGTCGCGCCTCGTGCCGGTGCGCGTCGTCCACGACATGACCGAGGAAGGCGCCTCGGTCGAGCGCGAGCTCGTGTTGGTAAAGATGGCGGGCGCTGGCGACAAGCGCATCGAATCCTTGCGGCTCGCCGATATCTTCCGCGCCCGGGTGGTGGATTCGACGATCGAGAGCTTTGTTTTCGAGATCACCGGCTCGGCGGAAAAGCTCGATGCCTTCATCAATCTGATGCGGCCCTTGGGGCTGGTCGATGTTTCACGCACCGGCGTGGTCGCGATCTCGCGCGGCGCCGGAAAATTCTGACACAACGCGATTCTCACGGAAGGGAAGCCTCGATGCGCGTCTATTACGATCGTGATGCCGACGTCAATCTGATCAAGAGCAAGAAGGTGCTCGTCGTCGGTTATGGCAGCCAGGGCCACGCGCATGCGATGAATTTGCGCGACAGCGGCGTCAAGGACGTGCGTGTCGCGCTGCGTCCGGGCTCGGCCTCGGCGCAGAAGGCGAAGGCCGCGAATTTCGAGGTGATGGCTCCGGCCGATGGCGCCAAATGGGCCGATGTGGTGATGATCCTGACGCCCGATGAGCTGCAGGCGGCGCTCTACGCCAACGATCTCAAGGCCAATATGCGGCCCGACACGGCGCTCGCTTTTGCGCATGGCTTCAACATCCACTTCAAGCTCGTCGAGCCGCGCCCGGACATGGACGTGTTCATGATCGCGCCCAAGGGCCCGGGCCATACGGTGCGCTCGGAATATGTGAAGGGCGGCGGCGTGCCCTGCCTTGTGGCGGTCGAACAGAATCCCTCGGGCAACGCGCTCGAGATCGCGCTTTCCTACGCCTCGGCGATCGGCGGCGGCCGTTCGGGCGTGATTGAGACCACCTTCAAGGAGGAATGCGAGACCGATCTCTTCGGCGAGCAAGCCGTGCTGTGCGGCGGGCTCTCCTCGCTGATCATGGCCGGTTACGAGACCCTGGTGGAGGCCGGTTACGCGCCCGAGATGGCCTATTTCGAATGCCTGCACGAGGTGAAACTGATCGTCGACCTCATGTATGAGGGCGGCATCGCCAATATGCGCTACTCGGTCTCAAACACCGCCGAGTATGGCGATTACACGCGCGGGCCGCGGGTCATCAGCCCGGCGGTCAAGGAAGAGATGAAACGGATTCTTGACGACATTCAATC
>JBJKPV010000178.1:0-4713 GCA_046706015.1 Allostellaceae bacterium
GCAAGGGCGACGCGGCGTGCTAACGCCGTGCCAACGCCGCCTTGAAGGCCGCGCGGGTCGCCGCCCCATGAATGAAGGCGTAATCCTGCGGCGGCGGAGGCCCGGCGGTGAGCTTGAGGGCGACGAAGACCGGGCCCGCTTCTTTGAGCAGCAAGGCGATCTTGGCCTCGAAATCCTCGAGCGTTGCGATCGTATCGGCGCGGCGATAGCCCGCCGCGCGCGCCATCGCGGCGAAATCGACCGCGCCGCGCCCTGGAATGGGGTGCCCGCCATTCGCTTCATACATGCCGTTCTCGCAGACGAAATGCAGAAGATTGGCGGGTTTCTGGCTGGCGATCGTCACCAACGTGCCGAGATTCATGAGGAGACTCCCGTCGCCGTCAAGGACGACAACGCGCTTATCCGGCCGCGCCAGCGCCAAGCCGAGGGCGCAGGACGAGGCCTGCCCCATCGCGCCGATCGAATAATAGGTGAGCGCGTGGTCGGGGCTGATGCCGTGCCATTCCTGCGCCGCCTGGTAGACCGGCACGATGATCTCGTCGCGCACATGGCGGGCGAGGATCTCGAAGCAGAGATCGCGTCGCATCATCACGATCACATCTGCCTCCCGATCAACAGCGCGGTCGGATAGGAGCGCGCATAGGCCGCATCGATCGCAGGCCGGATCTGGCGCTCGTCGCCGGCATCCTCGAGCAAGGCGTGCGGGATCGCCATCGCGTCGAGGATCGGCTCGACGATGCGCACGCCGAAGCTCTTGGATTGCGTCGGCGGAACGCCCGGCTCCTTCTGGAGCAGGCCGGCCATCACACACACCGGCATCTTGTATTCGCAGCCGGCCGAACGCAGCGCGTTGATCGAATCGAGCAGCCCCGTATATTGAATCAGCAGCAAGGCGCGCTTGTCGCACACCGACATCGCCGCGCAAATCGAAACGCCCTCATCCTCCTTGCAAACGCGAACAAGGCGAAAGCGCTTGTCCTCGACCAACGGCCACAGCAAGCCGGCGCTGGTCGTGATATCGGGCACCGAGACCACGAAGTCGACGCCGCTCGCGGCGATCTCATCGAGGATCGCGACACCGGTCACGGGATCGCCGCTCATCCTTGCCACTCCTCCATGCGCCCCACCCCTGTATTTGCCTTCATCTTCGCATCGACGCTCCGTCCGAAGCAAGGCATCACGCTTGAAACGCCGGGGCACCCTGCATAGAGTTTTGCCGCAAACAAAGACCGCCTCGGGGGGAGACACATCGATGCTCGACAAACGCTTCGGACGGCGCCCAGTCTTGCGCGGACTTGCCGCCTCGGCCGCCGCCATCGCCATGCCGCGGATTGCGCGCGCGGCGCCGCCGAAACTCGTCGTCGGCAAGTCGATCGCGACCCTGCTCGCCTACACACCGATCGATGTCGGGCTTGCCAATGGCTTCTACAAGAAGCACGGGGTCGAGCTTCAAGTCGTCGCCCTCAACGGCTCGGCACGGCTGCATCAGGCGATGACCGCGGGCAGCATCGATATCGCCCTGGGCTCGGGCGCGACCATGTCGGACGTCGGCAAGGGAGAACCGTCGCTCTGCATCGCCCAGACGCTGGGACCGCCCGCCGATATCGCGATCGTCGTGCCCTACAATTCGCCGATCAAGACGCCGGACGATATGCGCGGCAAGGTGACGGGCGTCGCTTCGGCGGGGTCGGTCACCGAATGGGTCTTGTTCGAACTCGCGCGCCAGAAGGGCTGGCCGATGAGCGATATCAAGACGGTGGGGCTGGGCGGCGTGCAGGCCTCGATCGCGGCGCTGCGCACCGGACAGGTCGAAGCCATCGTTTCCGACGTGGCGGTCGGCCTCTTTCTCGAGCCGCAAAAGTTCGCGCGCGTGCTCGTGCCATGCTCGGACTACATCACCGACTTCATCATGCATGCGAATTACGCGTCGACCAAGGCGATGCAGGAACATCCCGACGCGGTCAGCGCCTTCTGTGCCGGCTGGTTCGAAGCGGTCGCGCTGATGCAGCGCGACAAGCAGCAGACCGTGCGCATTGCGGCCCCGATCATGCACTTCGCGCCCGATATCGCCGCGGCGGCCTATGACGTCGTCATTCCCAAGATGTCGACGACCGGGCGCTTTGATCCGAAAGGCCTCGCGACGCTCGCGCGCTCCTATGTCGAGAAGAAGACCTTTCCGACACCACCCGATATGTCGAAATTCTATACGGAGCGGTTCCTGCCGCGCGCGTGAGAACTAACCCTCGTCGCGTGCTACGCCGCGAAGCCGGGATCGAGACGCTCGGCGACGCGCTGCCAATAGTGCCAGGAATGATCCTCGCGCGGCGCGTTGCGTCCGGCCGAAAGCTGCGCCTTGGTGCGCGACTGGATCGCCTCGGAGATGGGCTTGAGCTTGCCGCCCGTCGCCATCACCCGTTCCTGCAAGGTGCACGCCTCGATCAACGCGCGCATCCAGCCGAAAGCCTCGCCGATCGAAGCGCCCACGCTTAAAAGCCCGTGATTGTTCATGATGAGCGTGTGCTTGGTGCCGAGATCGGAAAGGATGCGCGGCACCTCGTCCTCCTCGCGCGCCAGCCCTTCGAAATCGTGATAGCCGACCTCGCCGTAAAGAAAGCATCCGCCCTGGGCGAAGATCTGCAGCCCGTCCGCGATCGAGCTCACCACCGTGCCGGCGCTCTCATGCGTGTGGAAGACGCAGTGAATGTCGGATCGCACCTTGAGGATGCCGCTGTGGAAATTATAGCCGGCGGGCGCGAGCCGCACGCCCTGATGGCTCGAGACATTGCGCGCGTAATCGACCGTCGCCAGCGACGAGGCCGTGATCTCGTCCCAGCCCAGCCCGAGCGGATTCATGAGGAACGTGTCGGTGCCGGGAATGCGCAAGGTGATATGGTTGAGCGTGTCGCTGTTCCAGCCCAGATGATGCGCCACCCGGAACGCCGCCGCGAGCTCGCGCCGCAGCTTCTTCTCCGTCTCGCTCGGTTCGCGCGGCAAGGCCACGCCGCCGATCCGCGCCAAGGCGTTTTGCTCACTGATCATCGTCCCGCTCCCTTCCGCTCTCGTCCGTCTGCTCCTTTCTAGGCTGCCGCGCGGCCGGCGCAAAGGCCTTGGCTGCGCCCATTCGATCCGCCTCGCAGCCAACATGCGCAAGGGCGTCATGCGGCCAATCATTATGATAATCGATCGAAATCACAATTATTATGCGTTGGACCGATTGATCGCCGATGCGGCACAAACGACGCGCTCACCGCCCGAGGTCGCGCATGTCCCAGCTCGCCCGCCCATTCCCGCCCTTCGCCCTCGAACGCGCCGCCGCGCTCGTGCCCGGCCTCGCGCTCTGCGGCGCCGTGACCCTCGCCGGCTGGGGGCTGCAAGGCCTGGAGATACATGTCTTCGGCAAGGCTTGGCTCGAGGCGCTGGTGCTGGCGATCCTGGTCGGCACCGCGGTCCGCACCGTCTGGGACATGCATCCGCGCTGGTATCCCGGCATCCGTTTCAGCGCCAAGACGCTCCTCGAGATCGCCGTGGTGCTGCTTGGCGCTTCCTTGAGCGCCGAGACGGTCTGGGCGATCGGACCGCTCATGCTGATCGGCATCGCCGGAATCGTCACCGTCGCGATCGGCATCAGCTATGCGATCGGCCGCGGCCTCGGCCTGCCGCGGCGCATGGCGATGCTTGTCGCTTGCGGCAATTCGATCTGCGGCAATTCCGCGATCGCGGCGGCCGCGCCGGTGATCGGCGCCGATAGCGAGGACGTGACCGCCTCCATCGCCTTCACCGCCGTGCTGGGCGTCATCGTCGTGGTGTCGCTGCCGCTGCTCGTGCCGCTGCTGCACCTCGACAAGCTGCAATACGGCATCCTCGCCGGGCTCACCGTCTATGCCGTGCCGCAAGTGCTGGCGGCGACGGCGCCCTTGGGCGCGCTCAGCGTCCAGACCGGCACCTTGGTGAAGCTCGTGCGCGTCCTGATGCTGGGGCCAGTGATCCTGGCGCTCTCGCTCGGCGCCGAGAAATGGCGCGAGGAAACCGACGAACCGCCGCCGCATGTCACCGCGGGCGACCGTCCGCCAGCCGGCAGACTCGCCATCCATCGTCTCGTGCCGTGGTTCATCATCGGCTTTCTCGCGCTCGCGGGTTTGCGCTCGGCCGGCCTCATTCCGACACACGTGTTGGCGCCGATCGCCACGACAGCCAATCTCCTCACCATCGTCTCGATGGCAGCGCTGGGCCTGGGCGTCGAGGTCCGCGCCGTCGCGCGCAGCGGCCCCCGCGTCACGCTGGCCGTCACCGGCTCGCTGCTCTTTCTCGGCGTGATCAGCCTCGCGTTGATCTACCTGCTTCATGTCGCGTAGCACAGGCGAGGCGTGAATTCAGCGCCGAGCCGCCGTGCGAAGTGAAGTCAACGCGTAGCACAGGCGAGGCGCGATCCTTGAGCTGGTCGAAGGACAGGCGCCGAGCCGTCGTGCGAAGTGATGTCAACGCGTAGCACAGGCGAGGCGCGATCCTGATCTGGTCGAAGGACAAGCGCTAAGCCGTCGTGCGAAGCCAAATTGCTATCTTAATTTCAGCCCCAGGCGCGTTGCGTCGCCGGCCGCGCTGCGACCGCGTCATGCCAGCGGCTGAGATTGGGAAAATCGCCGAGGCCGAAGCCGAGCTTGCCGTGCAGATGCACGTCGGGATAGCACGAGATATCTGCAACCGAATTGTCGCCCG
>JBJKPV010000179.1:0-5679 GCA_046706015.1 Allostellaceae bacterium
TCGGCCCATTCGTCGTAATCGGCGGGCGCGCCGCGATTGGCGGCCTGGTAGTTGATGCTGGACCCGCCGCCCATCACCTTGCCTTGATCGTAGAGCAACGGTGCCGGCGGCTGCGGGTAGTTGCGCCGCAGCGACTGCGTATAGGCGAGAAGCTTCATCCATTTATAGGCAGGGTTGAGCGCGGCCTTCGGGAACATCTCGAGGATGTCGCCAGGCACGCGGCCCGGCGGCGTGTCCATGCCCGCCTCGATCAGAAGCACCTGGTTGGCCGAGCGCGCCGAGAGCCGGTTGGCGAGAACGCTTCCCGCCGATCCGCCGCCAACGATGATGTAATCGAAGATCATCGCGCCTCCGGCCATTTCCTCGCAAAGCTGCGGCGCCGATTTACGCGTCCTGGCGCCACTTGTAATCGACCCACCAAGCAGATCGCCGACACTCTAGCGTCAGCCCGGAAAGGATGTAAACCGCGGCGCCGCTTTAGCCAGCGGCGGCGCCCTCGGCGGCGCGGAACTCCTCGACCAGCCGATGCATCGCGATCACCGGCGCGTCGGCACGGATCGCGATGCGCGGCGCCTCGGGCTGCGCCGTGTTGATCCGCTGCTGGCCCTCCATCACCGCGATGTCCTGCAAGAAGACGTCGCGGATGTTGCGCATGAAGCGCCGGCTGGCCTCCTCGTTGCCGACGGCGAAATTCCGGCATTGCTGATAGAACATGAAGGAGCTGGTCTCGGTCTCGGGTGTCGCGGTGATAAGCGCCCGGAGCCGCACGCCGCGATCCCAATCGCCGTCGCGTCCGACCTCGCCCGCGGACGTAAAGCCGGCATCGATGGTGCAGTGGCTCGGGATCTCGCACAAAGTCGCCTGCCAGCGATCGACCTGATTACCGCGATACTGCGCGATCTGGGCGAGCAAGGGCGGCGGCGTCACCTCGGGGCTCCAGCGCATCATGCGGACGGCGCGCGGCAAGCGCTCGGTCGTCACCAGATTGCGGTCGAGGCCCGCCCCGCCCAAGGTATCGGCATGAACATAGACGACATGCATGAGATCGAGCAGGTTGTCGTTGTTGAGCTCCCAATTGCATTTCATCGCCAACGGCTTGCCGTCATTGCCCATGGTCTTGGTGAGGCGCGCATCGTCGAGGCAGGCCCAACTCGGCAGCAGGCTGTCGTCGCGGCGCCGCGGATCGCCCATCCAGATCCAGACGAAATCCCATTTCTCGAGGATCGGATAGCTGCGGATGCGCGCATCCGCCGGAATCTCCTTCTGTCCGGGAATCTCGATGCAGGCGCCGCTCGCATCGAATTTCAGCCCGTGATAGCCGCAACGGATCGCATCGCCCTCGCGCTTTCCTTGCGAGAGCGGCAAGTTGCGATGGCAGCAGCGATCCTCGAGCACGACCGCACCGCCGCTTTCACGGCGATAGAGCAGCACCGGCTGACCCAAGAGCGTGCGCGCAAGCGGCGCCTCGCCAAGCTCAGCCGCGCACGCGGCGACATACCAGCAATTGCGCAAGAACATCGGCGCTCTCCCTCGCACCGTCACTTGTTAGACATGACAGCGCCTCGCCGAGCCTACCGCAGGCCGAGTTTCTAGGCCAGATGAGCGGCGGAGCCCCGACGTCGTTCTTGGCTATATTCTGCTTCGCACGACACCGATGGCCTGCCCTTCGACAAGCTCAGGATCGGCCGTCGGTTGTGCTGCGCGCTTAGGCTCAGCTTTTGTCCGGCTCGAAGACCCAGCTCGGCGAGGTCCAGCCATCGAGGTCGTAATCGCCCATGCAGCGCTCGACGAGTTTGGTGCATTCGTCGATGATGCCGCGCTGGCGGGCGAAGGAGAGCGCGTCGAGCCGCATTTGCTCGTTGTTGCCGGAATAGTTGCGCTCATAGAGCTCGTGTCGACCGCCGAACTCGGTGCCGATCGCGTCCCAGATGAGCTTGAAGAGCTTGATGCGCTGCTCGGCCGAGCTGTCCGAGCCGCGATAATAGCGGTCGAGCAGCGGCCGGAGCTCGGCGTTCTCCAGATCCTTGTAGCTCGACGGCGTGACGATCGGCGCACCGCCGAGGATCGTCTCGAAGATCTCCTTGACGCGCGGCCACGACATCACGGCGAAGAGGCGCATGCTTGTGGCGAACTCGGTCTTGGGAATGACGGAATTGCCGGGCCCCGGTTGCGGATCGAGACTCATCGCGGTGGTGAGCGCCCAGACGAGGTTGCGCCAGGCCACGACCTCGCCCTGCATCGCCTGCACGCCGCGGAAATCCTCGGTGCCGTTGGCGACGAGGCCCTTCTCCAAGAGCCCGCACATGAGATCGAGCTTCACGCCGAGGCGCGTGCCGGATTGCAGATTGTAGCGATTGAAGAAGCCCGAGGCCGCGTAGAAGCGCCGCGCGCGCTCGACATCGCGATAGACGAGCACGTTCTCCCAGGCGATGAAGGCGTTGTCGAAGATGATGACGGCGTCGTTCTCGTCGAACCGGCTGGAGAGCGGATAATCGAAGGGGCTGTGCGCCGCGGCCTCGTAGGACGGCCGGCAGATAAGCTTGCAGCCGGGCGTGTCCATCGGCGCGATGAAGACCAGCGCGAAATCCTCGGCCTTGCCCTTCTCCAATTGAACCGCGCTGTTCTGCGCGACGAAGGTGGCGTGGGTCAGCGCCGATGCGGTCGCGAGCATCTTGGCGCCGTTGACGATAATGCCGCGATCGGTCTCCTTCACGACATGCACGAACACGTCGGCGACCTCGTGCACCGGCTTCTTGCGATCGACCGGCGGGTTGATCAGAACGTGATTGAGGTAAAGACCCTTCGAGGCGTAGCGCTTGTACCAGTTGAGGCCGTTCTCGGTGTAAGGCGCGTAGAATTCCGGCGCGGCGCCGAGCGAGGCCATGAATGCCGCCTTGTAATCTGGCGACCGGCCCATAAAGCCGTAAGTCATCCGTGCCCAGATCGCCATCGCGTCGCGCGCCGCCAAAAGCTCTTGCGGCGTGTAGCTGGCGGTGAAGAATTTGTGGGTCCGAATCCCGTATCGGTCGACCGTCGTGAGCGCATCGCGCGTCGCCGGGTCGTGCAGCGCGTCGTAAAGCCGCGCGATCGAGCGCGCCGCGTTGCGCGAGCTGGGATGGGTGGTGACGTCCTTGATGCGCTCGCCGTAGATATAGACCTCGCGGGCGTCGCGCAGGCTTTCGAGATATTCTTTTCCATCCATCAGCGCATCGACTTGCGCCTTGGTTTTTTCGCTCATGAAAGTCCCTATCGGCAGCTTGCGATGAAATCGAGCACGGTGCGATCGAAGGTCACCGTCTGCTCGACATTGGGCAGATGTGCCGCCCCTTTGATGACGGCGAGGCGCGAGCCGGCGATCTGCGCGTGAAGAAATTCCGCGGCGGAAATTGGTGTTCCGAAGTCATGCTCACCGACGATGATCTGCGTCGGAACGCCGATCTCGGCGAGGATCGGCGTCAGATCCATGTCCCTGATCCCCTGGGCGCAGCCGATGAGCCCGTCGAGCGAGGTCCGGGCGATCATCGCGCCGAATTTCTCGACGATCTCGGGGTGGCGCTCGCGAAAACCTTGGGTGAGCCAGCGCTCGGTCATCGGCTTCTTGAACGCGGCCGCACCGTCTTTCTTGGCAAGCTCGATGCGGTCGTTCCAGGCCGAGGGTGGCGGAAGACGGCAGGCGGTATCGCAGAGACAGACCGACAGCAGCCGGCTCGCGTGCTTCGCCGCCATCATCTGCGCCACCATCCCGCCCATGGAGAGGCCCATGAAGTGCACGCGCGGAATATCGAGCGCATCGAGCAGCGCGACCGCGTCGGTCGCGAGCAATTCGATCGAATAGGCGCCTGGCGTTGCCTCGGTTCCGCCATGGCCGCGCGAATCATAGCGCAGCACGCGGTGCTTCGCGGTGAAGGCGGGCACCTGGAAATCCCACATGCCGCAATCGGTGAGGAAGGAATTGCTCAGCATGATGACCGGTGCGCCCGCCGGCCCTTCGAGCCGATAATCGACCTCGATCCCATTGGCCTTGATCCGGCCCGTCATCCTGCGACCTCTTCGTCTTGTGGGGGAACGCGCTGGCGAGCCGGCATCACAAGTAGCCCGGCGCCGCCAGCGACCGTCGTCAGGCGATGATCCTAGACCGCGGCGGTGGCGCGTGCTTTCTCCGCCCGCGCGCGGCGCTCGGCGAAGCGCGGCACGAGGCTGCGGCTGGGGCTGGTCGCGTTGTCGGCCTGACCTGGACGGCGCTGCGTGCCCGCCCAGCCATTATGGACGAGATCGAGGATCACGCCGTTGAGGTCGTGGAACTTCACTTCGTAAGCCGCGTTATGGCGATAATCGGGCTCGCCCATGATCCATTTGCCGCCCGCCTGCTCGATCAGCTTGTGCGTCGCGTCGACATCGTCGACCCAGATGCCGAAATGATGGAGCCCGACGAAATCCTTGCCCCTGCCTTGGGCCGCCGCGTCCGATTTGTAATTGAGTAAGGCGACGCCGATCACGCCGTCGGAGATGAAGACGCCTTCGGCGAGGCTCGAATCCGTCTCGCCGACGGTCTCGAAGCCGAAGATGCTGGTATAGAACGCCGCCGTCGCCCAGGGATCGGGCACCGCCATGGCAAAATGCCGGATCTCGCCGCGGCGCTTCGGATCGGCGGGGATGCCGCGCGCCTTCATCGCGGCCGCCGCGCGCTCGCGCCGTTCGGCGAAGCGCGGCACCAGACCGCGCGCCGGGCTTACCTGATTGCCGGCCTGGCCCGGACGGCGCTGCGTGCCGGCCCAGCCATTATGGACGAGATCGAGCACGACATTGTTGATGTCGAGGAACTTCACCTCGTATTGCGCGTTGTGCCGGTAATCCGGCTCGCCCATGAGCCATCGCCCGCCGGCCGCTTCGATGCGCCGTTGCGTCGCCTCGATATCGTCGACCCAGATGCCGAAATGGTGCAAGCCGACGAAATCCTTGCCCTTGCCTTGTGCTGCCTCGTCGGATTTGTAGTCGAGCAACGCCATGCCGAAGACGCCGTCGGAGAGGAACACGCCCTCGGCCAGGCTTGAATCCGTCTCGCCGACCATCTCGAGGTTGAAGATGGTCTTATAGAATTCCGCCGTCAGCCACGGATCGCGCACCGACATCGCAATATGACGCAGCTCAGCCATGGATCATCCTTCCCTATACTCGATCGATGCGGGCGGGCGCTGTTTCCACCGCGGATCACGCCGTCGCGCTGGTTTCCAGAACGCGATCTTTCTTGGCCCTGAAATAATAGCGCGGCGCCTTCGCCAGATCGGTGCCCGTGACCCTTATGACCCAGGCGCCGTCCGGATGCGCGGTCGAGTGGATGACATGCGGGCCGTAAGCGCGCGTCTGGCCGGGCCGCAGCAAATAGCGGTCATACGCCTCGAGCACGGCGTGATCCTCGCTCTCGGGATTCACCCGCCGATATTCGGTCATCTCGGTATCGCCGCGCGCATTGCCGTAGATCGCCCAGGAGGCGCCATGGCTGTGCGGCACGCCGCTTTTACCCGCGCTTTGGATATGCGCCAGCACATAAGCGTCGGTCACGTCATCATGGTAAAGAACGCGCTGCGGCGCCGAGGAGCCCGCGAAAGTAGCGGTGACGAAATCCGGATTGGCGAGGAGAAGCTTCAGTTTTTCGGCGATCGCGGACAGGCCCGCATGGCC
>JBJKPV010000180.1:0-5296 GCA_046706015.1 Allostellaceae bacterium
GGAACGAAGAACAACAACGTGATCAGGATCAACATCCCATAGCGCTCGGTGCGTGCCAACGGAATGGCGAGCATGTCGGGCAGCAGCCCGACCGCGACGCGGCCGCCATCCAAGGGCGGGAGCGGGAAGATATTGAACAGGCCGATGATGATGTTGAATTCGACCGAGTAGAGGAAATTGTACATCGTCCAGCTTCGCAGCACCGACGGCAAGAACGGCACGAGGTAAAGTCCGAGCGCCGATATCACAGCAAGCGCGAGGTTCGTGGCCGGGCCGGCGAGCGCCACCCACACCATGTCGCGGCGCGGATGGATGAGCCGGTCGAAGCGCACCGGCACCGGCTTCGCATAGCCGAACATGAAGAGGCCGCCGGCCGCCAGGGAACCAAGCAGCAGCACGAGCGGCAGGATGATGGTGCCGAAGAGATCGATATGCTTGATCGGATTGAAGGTGACGCGGCCCATGCGCCAGGCCGTGTCGTCGCCGAGCTTGTAGGCGACGAAACCATGCGCCGCCTCGTGAAAGGTGACCGCGAAGATCACCGGCAGCGCGAAAACGGAAACGCCCTTCAAGAATTCGGCGATCTCCGGCGGCATCAGCGCGCCCCGGCCATCAGTGCGTCGAAGCGTTGCTCGGCCGCGAAACGGTCGAAACCGCCGGGCGCCCAGCGCCGCGCCTCGGCGGCGTCGATGCGGCGGCGAGCGGCCGCGCCGATGGCGCCGATGGAAGCGGCGATGCCGCTCATTTCCGTCATGTCGCCATTGCAGTGAAGCACCAGATCACAACCCGCTGCGAGCGCGCCCTGCGCGCGTTCCGGCAGGCTCCCGCCCAGGGCCTGCATCGATAGATCGTCGGAGACAAGCACGCCATCGAAGCCGATGCTAGTCCTAATCACGTCGCGGATGAGGCTCGGCGACAGAGTCGCCGGGCGCTGTGCGTCCACGGCGCTGTATAGAATATGGGCAGTCATCGCCCAGGGCATGAAGGCGAGCGCGCGAAAAGCCGCGAAATCCGTCGAGTCGAGGGTTTCGCGCGGCGTCTCGACCACGGGCAGGCCCTTATGGCTGTCGACATTGCCGCGGCCATGCCCGGGAATATGCTTAATCACCGGCAACACGCCGCCGGCCATCAGCCCGTCGCACACGGCGAGGCTCAGCTCCGCCGCCCGCGCCGGAGTCGCTGCCCAGGCGCGGTCGCCGATGATCGGATCGGCGCCCGGCACCGGCAGGTCCAAGACCGGCGTGCAATCGACGGTGATCCCGAGCATGGCGAGATCGTCGGCGATGAGGCGCGCGCCGAGCCAGGCCGCCTCGCGCGCCGCCATGCCGCCGAGCGCGGCGATGCGCGCGGGCGGCGGGTAGTCGCGCCAGTGTGGCGGCTTCAACCGCGCGACGCGTCCGCCCTCCTGATCGATCAGCACCGGCGCGTCGGTCCGTCCCACCGCCTCACGCAATTCGACGACGAGCCGCGCGACCTGCGCCGGCGCCTCGCAATTGCGCGCGAAGAGGATGAAGCCCAACGGATCCGCATCGGCAAAGAAGCGCCGCTCCTCGCCGCTCAGCGCGGCGCCGTTCAGACCGAAGATGACCGCCAGCGGCTCACGGCTTGACGACGAGGCAGGCGACATGGCGGCTCTTCAGAATGTTGCAGGTCTCGGCGGCACGCGCCTCGTCGGCGAGAGGGCCCGCCTGAATGCGATAGAAGCTGCCCTTGGCGCCGAGATCGACCTTGGGCGTGCTGAGCGCGAGCTTGCCGAGAAGATCGGGCTGCGCCTTCTTGAGGCGTGCCCAGGCCTGCTGCGCCTGCGCTTTGCTGCGCAGCGCGCCGAGCTGAATGCGCCAGCCCGGTCCCGACGGCGGGGTCATCGTCTCCGGCCGCGGCGCCGGTGGAAGCGCTTTCGCCGGCGGCGGCACAACGGACGCGGTCTTGGCCGCGGGTGGCGGTGGCGGCGGCGGCCGAGAAGCCGCTTGCGGGACGGAGACCGGCGGCGGCGCGCTGGTCGACAAGCTCCTCGCCGTCGGCGCTTGCGCCGCCATCGGCGCGACCGGGCGCGGCAGCACTTTCTCCGGCGGCGGCAAGAGCTGCGCGACCTTGGCGGTGCACTTGCCCTCGCGGTTGAGGAGCAGCGAATCCTGATCCGGCACGACCATGCCGCCGGGATTGGCGGGCGCTTCCTTGACCGGACCGGCGGCGGCGTGGATCTCGGGCAGCTTGGCCGGGATCACCGGCCGCGTCTCGATCCTGTAGCCCCACCATGCGCCCGCACCGGCAAGAACGATCGCGAGCGGCACGACGACGCGGCGCAGATTGCGGCGCGGCGGCGGCACCGGCGCAAAATCCTCGCGCTCCGCGGGATCGATCTCGAGCCGATCGCTCACGCGCGCATTTCCTCGGCCGGCGTCACGCCGAAGACTTGAAGCCCCGAAGCCACGACGAAGGCGACCGCCTGCACCAGTGCGAGCCGCGCCAGGGTCAGCTCCTTGGCGCCGCTCTGGATGAAGCGCAGCCGCGCCTCGTCCTTGCCCTTGTTCCACAGGCCATGGAACGCGGCCGCGACGTCTTGCAGATAAAACGCGATGCGATGCGGCTCGTGCATCTCGGCCGCGCTCTCGACGATGCGCGGCCATTGCGCCAGGAGCCGGATCAGCGCGATCTCGTCGCGGTCATCGAGCAGCGCGAGCTTGGCTTGTGCCAGCGCCGCCGGCGCCAATTCCTCGGGCGCGAATTCGTCCGCTGCGTGGCGCATCACCGAGGAGGCGCGCGCATGCGCGTATTGCACATAGAAGACCGGGTTGTCCTTCGACTGCTCCACCACCTTGGCGAAATCGAAATCGAGCGTCTGGTCGTTGCGCCGCGTCAGCATGACGAAGCGGAACACGTCCTTGCCGACCTGATCGATCACCTCGCGCAGAGTGACGAAGGTGCCGGCCCGCTTCGACATGCGCACGGGCTGGCCCTGGTCGAAGAGATTGACGAGCTGGCACAGCTTCACGTCGAGCGCCGCCTGGCCGCCGGTCAGCGCGGTCACGGCCGCCTGCATGCGCTTCACATAGCCGCCGTGATCGGCGCCCCAGACGTCGATCATCTCGTTGAAGCCGCGCTGCGCCTTGTCGAAATGATAGGCAATGTCGGTGGCGAAATAGGTCCAGCTGCCGTCGGATTTCTTCAACGGCCGGTCGACATCGTCGCCGAAATTGGTCGAGCGGAAGAGCGTTTGCGGCCGCGCCTCCCAATCATCCGGCAGCTTGCCTTTGGGCGGCTCCAAGGTGCCGACATAGATGAGCCCCTGTTTCTCGAGCGCGGCGATCGCCTTCTCGATCTCGCCGGCGGCGGCGATCTCGCGCTCCGAGCTGATCACCTCGTGTTCGACGCCCAGCGCCTTGAGATCGGTGCGGATCACCGACATCATCGAGGCGATCGCGAACTCGCGGAACTCGCCGAGCCAGGCCGCTTCGGGCTGGCCGAGCCATTTGATGCCGTCGCGCTTGGCCAAGAGCCACGCCGTGTCTTTATGATACTCGCCGGGATAAAGGCCTTGCGGGATCTCGCCGATCGCTTCGCCATTGGCCTCGCGATAGCGCAGATAGAGCGAGCGCGCGAGCACGTCGACCTGTCCGCCGGCATCGTTGATGTAGTACTCGCGGCAGACCTGGAAGCCGACCTTCTCCAAGAGCGCGGCCAGCGCGTCGCCCACGACCGCGCCGCGGCCATGGCCGACATGCATCGGCCCGGTCGGATTGGCGGAAACGTATTCGACATTGACGCGCCGGCCATGGCCGAGCTCGCTGTCGCCGTAAGACGTGCCGGCATCGAGAATGTCGGCCAGACGCGCGTGCCAGAAAGAATCCGCGATCCTGAGATTGATGAAGCCCGGCCCCGCCACCTCGGCCGCCACGATGTCGCTCTCGCGCTTGAGGTGCGCCGCGAGTTTTTCGGCAAAGGCGCGCGGCTGAAGCCCGGCGGGCTTCGCCAGCACCATCGCCGCGTTGGTCGCGATGTCGCCATGCGCCGGATCGCGCGGCGGCTCGACCGCGACGCGCGCGAAATCGAGGCCCTGGCGCAGCTCGCCGTCGCGCATGAGCATGTCGAGCTCGGCGATCACCACCGAGCGGAAATGAGCGAAAAGGTCTTTCACGTCGTCGCGTACCTGTCGAAGAGGCGGAAATGTTCGTCGAGCGCGAAGCGGTCGGTCATGCCGGCGATGTAATCGGCGACGATGCGCGCCGTCGAGGCCGCACCCGGCTCGTCGGCCTGCAGGCGCCATTCGGTCGGCAGGCACTCCGGCTCGGCCAGCAAGAGATCGAAGAGCTCGTGTACGATGCGATGCGCTTTCGACGCCATGCGGTTGACGCGGTAATGCCGGTACATGCGCTCGAAGAGGAATTGACGCAAGCCGTGCTCCGCCTCGCGCATCGGCGCGGAGAAGCCGATTACCGGTTTCCCGAGGCCGCGCAAGGCGGCGGCGCTCCGCGCATCAGCCGCTTCGATGCGGCGGCGCGATTCCGCGACCACGTCGCCGACCATGCGATCGATCAGGCGCCTTATCGCCTCGTGGATGCGACGCGCCTCGTCGAGCTGAGGGTGAAGCGTCGCGACCTCGGCGAAGACCGGCCCGATCTGCGGCACGGCGGCAAGATCGGCGATGGTGAAAAGCCCGGCGCGCAAGCCGTCGTCGATGTCGTGATTGTCATAGGCGATGTCGTCGGCGAGCGAAGCGACCTGCGCTTCGGCCGAGGCATAGGTCTGGAGCTCCAGATCGTGGTGCGCGACATAAGAAGCGATCGTCACCGGCAGCGGCGGCGCCACCGGCCCGTTATGCTTGACGATGCCCTCGAGCGTCTCCCAGGTGAGGTTCAACCCATCGAAGCCGGCATAGCGATGCTCGAGCTTCGTTAAGACACGCAAGGTCTGATCGTTATGCGCGAACCCGCCGAAGGGGCGCATCGCCTGATCGAGCGCGTCCTCGCCGGCATGGCCGAAGGGCGTGTGGCCGAGATCATGGGCGAGCGCCAGCGCTTCGGCGAGATCCTCTTCGAGGCGCAGCTGCCGCGCGACGCTGCGCGCGATCTGCGCCACTTCGAGGCTGTGCGTCAGCCGCGTGCGGTAGTGATCGCCCTCGTGATAGACGAAGACCTGGGTCTTGTATTGGAGCCGCCGGAACGCCGACGAATGGATGATGCGGTCGCGGTCGCGCTGGAACACGGTTCGGGTCGGGCTTTCGGGCTCGGGATGGAGCCGGCCGCGGCTCTCCTCGGGATGGCAGGCATAGGCGGCAAGCGCCGGAATCGTCATGGGC
>JBJKPV010000181.1:0-3166 GCA_046706015.1 Allostellaceae bacterium
GGTTTCGGCAACATGGCGCGCGCGATCGCGGCGCGGCTTTCCGGATGGGATGTCGCGATAGAGACCTATACGCCGCGGTTGCGGGCACCGCTGCCGCCGGGCGTCGCGCGCGTCGAACTCGATGCGCTGCTCGAGACGAGCGATGTCGTCTGCGTCTTGGCGACGCTCAACGCCGAGACGCGCGGGCTTCTGACGCGCGAGAAGCTGCGCTTGATGAAGCCCGATGCGATCCTCGTCAACACCGCGCGCGGCGGCATCGTCGACGAGCGGGCGCTTGCCGAGATCGCGCAACAAGGGCGGCTTCACAAGATCGCGCTCGATGTGTTCGAGACCGAGCCCTTGCCCGCGGACAGCGCGTTGCGCCGCGCGCCGCGCATGATCCTGACGCCCCATTGTGTCGGCCACACGCGCGAAGGCGCCGAGGCGGTGCCGGTGGTGGCGCTCGAGAACATCACCCGCGCGCTCGCCGGCGAACCGCCGCTCTATGTCGTCAATCCCGAGGCGCTTGCCGGCTGGGCGAAGCGCTGGGCCTGATTAGAGCGCCGTCTTGGTCGCGGCGCTTTGCGGCTGCGGCTTGGTTGTGCCGAGCGAGGGCGAGAGCGTCTCGAGCACTTGGCCGCGCGTCTCGACGGCGAAGAAGATCACCGTCAATCCGCCGATGATGGCGAAGCCCGCATAGACCCAATAGACGGTGTTGAGGCCGATATGGGGTATCGCCCAGCCGAGGAAGAGCGGCCCGACGATCGCCGCAAAGCGGACCCAGGCATTGCCCACGCCGACGCCGATCGCACGCATCTAGGTCGGGTAAAGCTCGGCGGTATAGGTGCTCAAGCCCAAGGCCAAGATGCTGTTGAAGGACGAGGCGAGTACGAACAGCGCCATCAACAACGCGATGCTCATGCCGGGAACGGCCCACAAGGCAAGCAGAATGAGCGGCACGGAACTGCAGAGCTGGCCCAGCGCGAAGAGAGGCCTCCGGCCGTAGATGTCGATGAGGAAAATGCCGGTCACCGTGAAGCAGAGCGCGATGCCGCTCGAAAAGAAGCCGAAGCTGATCGATTGCGGCAAGGTCGCGTGATAGACGTTGCGCAACAGGGTCGGCACCGTGGTATTGAGACCGTAGATGATGATGTAAGTGCAGAACCAGATCACCCACACGGCGAGGGTACGGCGGCAATAGATGCCTTTGAGGAGATCGATGATCCGCCCCTTCGCCGGCCTGACGGTCGCGATGTGATCGGGGACCGGCGGCAGCGGCTTGGCGCCGTGCTCCGAAATCTCGTCCTCGATCTTGCTGAGGATCGCGTTCGCCTCCTCGTAACGGCCGTGATTGGCGAGCCAGCGCGGCGATTCCGGCATGAACTGTCGGATCAGGATGATAATGACCGCCGGGATGGCGCCGATGAGGAACATGGCCTGCCAGCCCCAATTGGGCACCACGAAATAGCTGATGCCCGACACGAAGATGAAGCTGATCGAGAACCAGAGCTGGAAGCCGAGCCCGTAGCGTCCGCGATGCGAGGATTTGGCGAACTCGCCGATATAGGCGGCGAGGATCGGGATCTCGCCGCCGAGGCCGAAGCCTTGGATCACCCGCATCCAGAAAAGCGAATCGTAGTTCCAGGCGAAAGCGCAGACAACGCTCATGATCGTGTAGAGGATCAGCGTGTAGCGGAACACGGGAACGCGGCCGATGCGCTCGCCGAGCCAGCCGAAGAAGATCGATCCGATGAGCTGCCCCGCATAGCCAGCCGCGATCATCGCACCGAATTTCGTGAAAGAGAGGTGCCAGATTCGGAAGAGCACGGGCAGGACGTAAGCGATGGCGAGCGCATCGAAGCCGTCGAAGAACCAGCCGGTCGCGACGATCGTGCCCATCTTCAGATGCCAGCGCGAGAAGGGCAGGCGCTCGATCCGAGCCGCGATCTGATAAGGATCCTGGCTCGCCTCCGCGGCGACACTCATAGGCGTTCCCCCCAAAAAATAAGGCCCCGATTTGTCAGGCGCGGTTCTATACGTCTTTCATCTGATGGGCAAGAAAGATGCTGATCGGCGTAGCAACCCGGGGCGCGCGCTAGCGCTAAGGCAAGGCTACGCCGAAGCGCGCCGCGACCCGGCCGATCTCCTTCCAGGTGGCGGCAGGGATGGTGACGCCGCTCTTGCGACGCCGCTCCGCCTCGCGCGCGCCGCGCTCGCCCGGCATCAGGACTTCCTCGACACCCTCCTGGCGCGGCAGGGCTTTGAGATCGGCGATGGTACGGTCGAGGCTGGCGGTGAAAGCAGGCAGCGCGCCGAAAGCGGCGATGTCGATCGCGACGAGAAACGCGTTCTGGCGGTGCTTCTTCCCTTCCTCGGTGCCCTCGAGCGTCTCGGCGATCAGCGGGTTGCCGGTGATGAGACTGGCGATGCATTCGATCATCAGTGCCAGTCCCGCGCCTTTGGGTCCGCCCAAGGGCAAAGGCAGCACCGCCTTTTTCGCATCCGTGGTCGGATTGCCCTCGGCGTCGAGCGCCCAGCCTTCAGGGATGGGTTGTCCGCTGCGCGCGGCGTGAACGATCTTGCCGAGCGCCACAACGCCGGTGGCCATGTCGAGGAGCATGGGCTCGCCCTCGGCGCGGGGCACCGCGATCGACAGAGGGTTGGTCGCAACCGCGGCCTGCCGCGTGCCGTGATAGATCATGTTGGGCCAGGAGGCCGAGCCAGCGAGCGCGGCCATGCCGTCGAGCGCGGCGAGCCGCGTGTAATAGCCCAGCGCGGCGGTGTGCGTCGTGCGCCGCACCAGGGCGAGGCCGATGCCGCTTTGCCGCGCCTTGCGCGTTGCCTCGCCGGCGGCAAAGCTCATCGACACTTGACCCGGCGCGCGATCGGCGTCGATCAGCACCGAAGCGGGCGTTTCCTTGACGATCTTGATCGCGCCGTTGAGGCTCATCTCGCCGGCGTCGATGATCTCGAGATAGCGCGGAATGCGCTGCACGCCATGGGACGGCGCGCCGCGCAGATCGGCCCAGATCAGAACCTCGGAAACGCGCGCGGCATGCTCTTCCGCCATCCCGCGGGCGACGAAGATCGCCGTCGCCAGCGCCCGAAGTTGCTCTGCGGTGACGGTAACGGCGTCGGCCATCCTAGCGCGGCCGGGCAGGGAAATATTTGTCGAGCCACCCACGGA
>JBJKPV010000182.1:0-2430 GCA_046706015.1 Allostellaceae bacterium
CTCGACGGCGATCTGATCGAGCGTCTGGCGCGCGAGCACGCGGTGCTGATCACGATCGAGGAAGGCTCGATCGGCGGCTTCGGCAGCCATGTGCTGCATCATCTCGCCAATGCCGGCATGCTCGATCACGGCCTCAAAGTGCGGCCGATGGTGCTGCCCGACCGCTTCATCGATCACGACTCGCCGGCGGCGCAATACGAGCAGGCGGGGTTGAACGCCCGCCACATCATCGAGACCGCGCTCACCGCGCTGGGCCGAGCCGAGGCCGAGCGCTCGGTCCGGGCCTGAGATCGCGCCCAAGGCGAAGAAACGCCTCGACGCGCTCTTGGTCGAGCGCGGGCTGGCCGAGACGCGTGCCAAGGCGCAAGCGCTGATCCTTGCCGGCGCCGTCTGGAGCGGCGAGAGGAAGCTCGACAAGGCCGGTCTTTCCGTCGCCGACGACGTCGCGCTCGAGTTGCGCGGCCGCGATCATCCCTGGGTCTCGCGCGGCGGCATTAAGCTCGCCCACGCCTTGGCGCATTTCCACATCGACGTGGGCGGATCCGTCGCCCTCGATATCGGCGCTTCGACCGGCGGCTTCACCGATGTGCTGCTGACGCAGGGCGCGGCGCGCGTCTACGCCGTCGATGTCGGCCATGGCCAGCTCGCCTGGAAGCTCCGCCAGGATCCGCGAGTCGTCGTGCTGGAGCGCGTCAATGCGCGCCATTTGACGACGACGGAGATCCCCGAGCCGCCCGACATCGTCGTCTGCGATGCGAGCTTCATCGGGCTCGAGACCGTGCTGCCCGCTTCGCTCGCGCTCGCCAAGCCGCAGGCCAGGCTGGTCGCGTTGATCAAGCCGCAATTCGAGGTCGGGCCCGCCCAGGTCGGCAAGCGCGGCGTGGTGCGCGATCCGGCGCTTCATCGCGAAGTGTGCGAGCGTGTCGCGCGCTGGCTCGGCGAGATCGGCTGGACCGTCGAAGGCATTGCCGAAAGCCCGATCACCGGCCCCGAGGGCAATGTCGAGTTCCTCGTCTATGCGCGACGCTGAGCCCAAGGGCGATGCCGTCACCCTGACGATCGAGCGCGTCGGCGTGCGCGGCGACGGCATCGGCTCGTGGCAGGGCGCGGCCGTCTATGTCCCTTTCACCGCGCCGGGGGATGTCGTTCGTGTGCGTCTCGGCAAGAAGCGGGGCGAGGGGCGCGACGCCGCGCTCGACGCCGTGATCGCGCCGGGCTCGCGTGCCGTGCCGGCATGCCGGCATTTCGGCGGATGCGGCGGGTGCGCGCTGCAGCATCTCGACGACAGCGCTTACAGCGCAACGAAACTCGCCTGGCTCGACGCCGCGCTCGCACATCAGGGCGTCGATGCGGAGACGATCCAGCCGCTCGCGCGCCTGCCCGCCGGCACGCGGCGCCGCGCGCGCTTCCAGCTCGCGCCCCGCCGCGTCGGCTTTCACGCCCGCCAAAGCCATCGCCTCGTCGATATCGCCGAATGCGCCGTGCTTCATCCCGCGCTCTTCGCGCTGGTGGCGCCGCTGCGGCGGCTTGCGGCGACGCTCTTCGCCGCCGGCGCGCATGGCACCGCGAGTGCCACCCTGACCGAGACCGGCATTGATCTCGCGATCGAACTGCCGCAAGCGCCCGATCTTCCCGGCCTCGAAGCCATGGCGGCTTTCGCCGAGGAACGCGATCTGGCGCAGCTCTCCTGGCGCTGCGGCGGCGAGACGGTGCCGGTGGCGCGCCGCCGCGTGCCGCGCGTGAGTTTTGCCGGCGTCGCGGTCGATCTGCCGTCGGACGCGTTCCTTCAGCCGAGCCTCGACGCCGAGGCCGCGCTGCAAGAGGCCGTTCTCGCCTTTGCCGGGCAAGCGCGCCGCGTCGCCGATCTCTATGCCGGCATCGGCACCTTCACCTTTCCGCTCGCCAAGCACGCCACGGTCGAGGCGGTCGAAGGCGCGGCGGTCTCGGTCGAAGCGCTCCAACGCGCCGCCGCGCGCGCCGGGCTCGCGGGCAGGGTTTCCGCCGCGCGCCGCGATCTCGGCGCCAATCCGCTTTCGGGCGACGAGCTTTCCGGCTTCGAGGTCGTGGTGTTCGATCCGCCCTATGCCGGCGCGCGCGAGCAGGCGGCAGCGCTCGCCGCGTCAGGAGTGCCGCGCCTCATCGCCGTTTCCTGCAACCCCGCCACTTTCGCGCGCGATGCGCGGCTGCTCGTTGCCGGCGGGTATCGCCTTATCGAGATTAGGCCCGTCGATGCCTTCGTCTGGTCGGCGAGCCTCGAGCTCGTCGCCTGCTTCGAACGGCGTTGACCGGCGCCGGGGCGGGGCATAGCGTTCCTTCCAATCACTAACGTTAGGGATGGAGCGCTTGCCATGGCCAAGATCCGCCACATCGCGATTTTCTCCGACGATCCCGCCAATCTCGCCGAATTCTATGCCGACGTCTTCAAGATGA
>JBJKPV010000183.1:0-7834 GCA_046706015.1 Allostellaceae bacterium
TCAGGGCTATGCGGTGCCGCCGCAATACGACAGCCTCATCGCCAAGCTCATCGTCCATGGCCGCACCCGCAACGAGTGCCTGATGCGGATGAAGCGCGCGCTCGAAGAATTCGCCATCGCCGGCATCGACACCACCATTCCGATGCATCAGCGGCTCTTGAAGAACCCCGACATCGTCAACGGCGATTACGACACGCATTGGCTCGAACGCCTGCGCGGCCGCGAGGCGTGAATCCAGGGTTGGTACGGCGCCGAATGACGACGGCTTTGCCCGGCGCTAAAGTCTGGGCGATGGCCGCGCGCCCCAAGACATGATCACCCTCACGCCCGATTTGTTGCTCCGCGCCTATGCCGCCGGGATCTTCCCGATGGCGGAGTCAGCCGATGATCCGGAGCTCTTCTGGGTCGATCCGGTCCGGCGCGGCATCCTGCCTTTGGACGAATTCCATCTGCCGCGGCGCCTCAAGCGCACCTTGCGCGCCGAGCGCTTCGAGATCACCTGCGACCGCGACTTCGACGCGGTGATACGCGGCTGCGCCGAACCCACGGCGGAGCGGTCGCAGACCTGGATCAACACCGAGATCCTGCGCGTCTATGACGCGCTCCACGAAGCCGGCGTGGCGCATAGCGTCGAGGCGCGGATCGCGGGCGCGCTGGTCGGCGGGCTCTACGGCGTCGCGATCGGCGGCGCCTTCTTCGGCGAGAGCATGTTCAGCCGCGTCACCGATGCGAGCAAGGTGGCGCTCGCCCATCTCGTCGTCCAGCTGCGCCGCGGCGGGTTTCGCCTCCTCGACACGCAATTCGTCACCGAGCATTTGCAGCGTTTCGGCGCGATCGAGATCTCGCGCGCCCGCTACCGCCGGCTCCTCAACGAGGCGATGGAGACAAGCGCCTATTTCCCGCTCGACGTCTTGTCGGGCGCGGCGGTTGCCTCGGTTTTGCAGTCGAGCACGTTGATATCGTAGACCGGGTCCTCGAGCGAGGAGACCGCCGGGCTCGAGGCGAACATCCAGCCGCTGAAGATCTGCTTGGCGGCGGCGCTCTTGGCGTCGCTCGGCTGGACCTTGTCGATCTGAAGGAAGGCGACCGTGTTGGGCGGCTCCTCGGGCGGCGCCTTGTCGCAAGCCCTGACGGTGATGACCAGCGTCCCGAATCTTACGCTCTGATCCACCGGCGCATCGAAGCGCGAGACCCGCGCCGTGATCTTGTCGAGGCCTTGCAGCACGGCGACCGTGTCGGCTTGGCCTGGCGCTTGGCCTGGCGCTTGGGTGGAGGCTTGAGCGGCGGCCTGGCCGGGCGCTTGCGCCGGGCTTGGCGCTTCGCCCGGGGCCGGTGCTTCGCTTTGCGCTTGGGCGGCGGGCGGGACGGGCGCCAGGGTCGGCGCGTGGCCTTGGGCTTGGTCCGCGGGCACGGCAGGGACTTGGCCTTGAATTTGGCCGGCGGTCGGCGCTGGCGCTTGGCCTTGGCTTGGCGCAGGGGCAGGACTCTGGCCTGGCACCGGGCCCAAGGGCTGGGCTTCGATCTGGGCCTGAGCGCTGGCTTGGGTTGGCGCCGCGGCGATGCCGAGCCCGGCCACGAGCAATGTCGCCAGAGCGCCGAGGATCGATTTCACACCGCATCCTTTTTGTAAGGATTCACAATCGATTGCGCGATGTCTTCAATCACTTTTCTGAATTGCTGCTCGTCGCAGCCCATCAGCACTGCATCCTCCAGCGCCTCCTGTGTCATCGCTTGAATTTCCTCAAGATTCTCATTGAGAACTTTGATTTTTTCAAGACAAGACACGGCCTCGCCCTGAGGCGTGCGCCACACCGGCAGGTTCAGCTTCTTGGCACTCATGCTCGCGTCACCACGCTCGACCGCAACCCCGTTCGATCGCGGCTGATATGGGCATGGGATTGCGCCGGAACGAGGGCAAGGATCGGCGCCGCGGCGCCGCGCTGGCGCTCGCTCAATGGATCGGCGGCGGGCCGCCGCCGTTCGATTTCTTGGCCCCGCCCCCGCCCTGGGACTGGTTATAGATCACCTGCCCGATCAGGTTCTCGAGGCTCATCGCGGCTTGAGTGTGCGTGATGGTGCCGCCCGGCGGGATGAGCGCATCCTCGTTGCCGGGCTCGATCGAGACGTAATTGTCGCCCAAGAGCCCCGAGGAGGTGATCTGCGCCACGGAATCGGTCGCGAGCTTCACCGCCGGATCGATGCTCATGGTGACGATCGCCTGGAACGTCTTGGGATCGAGATTCTCAGTGAGGATCGAGCCGACCTTGATGCCGCTGATGCGGACATCGCCGCCGGTCTTCAAGCCGCCGGCATTACTGAATTTCGCGGTCAGCTGATAGCCGCTCACCGACTGCACCTGCGCCGTCGTATAGGCGAAGAACAGGAACACGGCGGCGACCACCAGAACGACGGCCCCCATCACGGTCTCGGCCGCATTGCGGTTCATCTCGGCTTTTCCCCTGCGGTGCTTTGCCCTCGACCCGGCGCGCTCACTCCGGGGTCCACGGCTCGTAATCGCCGGCGCTGGCCTGGCGGTGGCCGCCCATCAGCACCGAGCCCGGCGGGCGATAGGCAGCCGCCGTGCCGGTGAGGTTCGGCAGGTGCGGCTTCTCCCAGGCGTATTGCGGCGTGTCGGCGTCGAGCGGCGGCGCGTCGATCGTGTGATGGAGCCAAGCATGCCATAGCGGCGGCACTTTCGACGCCTCGGGCGCGCCCTGATAGATCACCCAGCGCTTCTCGCGGCTGAAGCGCCCGCCGCCGCGCACCAGCGCCTTCTTGGTCTTGTCGCGGTAATAGCGGTTGCCGAACTGATCGCTGCCGACCAGCTCGCCGCGCAGCCAGGTCATCAAACGCGTGCCGATGGTCATGCCGGTCAGTCCGCCGCGCCGATGCGCACATCCATGGCGCCGACCGTCTCGATCTCGCAATGCATGACGTCGCCGGGCTTCACCTGGCTCACGCCCGAGCAGGTGCCGCTCATGATGATGTCGCCGGGCAGCAGCGTGTAATACTCCGAGCCGAATTGGATCTGGCGCTTCAGATCCATGATCATGTTCTTGGTGTTGGACTTCTGCTTCACCTCGCCATTGACCGCGAGATAGAAGTCCAGATTCTGCGGATCGGCGATCTCGTCGGCGGTCACCATCCACGGGCCGGCGACGCCATAGGTGTCGACCGATTTGCGCATCGAGCGGTCCTGCGAGCCGCGCACCACCATGTCGAGCGCGATGCAATAGCCGGCGACGTAATTAAGCGCGTCCTCGAGGCGGATGTTGGAGGCCGGCTTGCCAATGATGACGCCCAGTTCCATCTCGTGATCGGTGCGGCGCTCGGGGAAGCGCAGCTTCACCGTGTCGCCCGCGCCGATGAGGCAGCTATTGGCCTTCAGGAACAGCCCCTGCTCCTCGATCGTCCCGCTATAACGGCCGGTGAAGACCGCGCGCTGCTGATTGGCTTCGGCGATGTGATCCTTGTAGTTGGTCGGCGTGCCGATGATCTTGCTGGGCGCCGCGACCGGCGAGAGGAACTTCACCGACGCGACATCGGCGCCTGCGCCCGTGGCCGCGGCCTCGATATCGCCGCGTAAGCTGGCGAGATTGGCGATGAGCGGATCGCCGCCCTTCGCCGCGGGATAGGTCGGCTTCGGCAGCTTCTCGAGCACCTTGCTCACATCGAAGACTTTGCCGCCTTTGACCAGGCCGAGACGGTTGTCGTTGAACCAGCAGATCCTCATCGCTCTCTCTCCCCTTGCCGCGCCGCGCCGGCGACGCGCCTCGATGCGCGCGCGGCTTCGCGCCGCAACCTACACCCGAAATCCTGGAACGGGAACGCCCGGCATGCGACGAGCGTGCGAAAGAATTTTTTTTGCGCTCACGCGGCGCGCTGCCGGCGATCGTGCAAACCCTTGTTTTGACCCAGCGATTGGACTCTCGCGCCGATCGAATTATCCCCAGCTTCGGCCCAAGATTTAGTGCGAACGAAATTTTGTGACACAAAATCTTGTTGCGGGGTTCGGCGAAATGTCACAACATCTCGTCCCGCGGTCACGTGTTACCCCCAAGGCCTAGTAGATATCGGGCGGTCTCGGGGACGGGGGTGCGGGGGAAATCATAGCATTAGTGGTGGGGATTGCATGCGTATCAAGCGTCGCTTCACGGTCGCGGGGGAAGATCCATATAAGAGCGTCGAGTTCCGGTTAGCGACGAGCGAGATACGAAACCCCGACGGATCACGCGTCTTCCATCTCCCCGATTGCGAAGTGCCGTCGGCGTGGAGCCAGGTCGCCTGCGACATCCTCGCGCAAAAATATTTCCGCAAGGCCGGCGTGCCGGCGCGGCTCGCGCCCGTGGTCGAAGAGGGCGTGCCCGACTGGTTGTGGCGCCGCGTCCCCGACGAGACCGGGCTCGCCCGCGTCCCGGCAAGCCGGCGCTACGGCTCGGAAAAGAGCGTCAAGGAAGTGTTCCATCGCCTCGCCGGCACCTGGACCTATTGGGGCTGGAAGGGCGGCTATTTCGACACCGAGCAGGACGCGCGCGCCTATTACGACGAGACCTGCTACATGCTGGTCAAGCAGATGGCGTCGCCCAACTCGCCGCAATGGTTCAACACCGGGCTGCATTGGGCGTATGGCATCGACGGACCGGCCCAGGGCCATTACTACGTCGATTTCAAGACCGGCGAGCTTCGGGCCTCGACCAGCGCCTATGAGCGGCCGCAGCCGCATGCCTGCTTCATCCAGTCGGTCGCCGACGATCTCGTCAACGAGGGCGGGATCATGAATCTGTGGGTGCGCGAGGCGCGCATCTTCAAATACCGCTCGGCCACCGGCTCCAATTTCTCCAAGCTCCGCGGCGACGGCGAGAAGCTCTCGGGCGGCGGGCGCTCCTCGGGGCTGATGAGTTTCCTGAAGATCGGCGATCGTGCTGCCGGCGCGATCAAGTCCGGCGGCACGACCAGGCGCGCCGCCAAGATGGTGACGGTCGACATCGATCATCCCGACATCGAGCAATTCATCGATTGGAAGGTGATCGAGGAGCAGAAGGTCGCATCGCTGGTGGCGGGCTCGAAGCTCGCGCACAAGCACCTCAACCTGATCATGGCGGCCTGTCACGACGCGCCGGCGGCCCTGGGCGAAGGGCGGTTCGATCCCAAGCAGAACCATGCCTTGAAGCAGGAAATCAAGGCCGCGCGCCGCGCCATGCTGCCCGAGAACTACGTCCAGCGCGTGATCCAATTCGCGCAGCAGGGCTACACCGCGATCGATTTCCGCACCTATGACACGGATTGGGACAGCGACGCCTATCTCACCGTCGCGGGCCAGAACTCCAACAACTCGGTCCGCGTCACCAACGACTTCTTGGAGGGGGTCGAGAAGGGCAGCGACTGGCATCTGACGCGCCGCACCGACGGCAAAGTGTCGAAGACGCTGCCGGCGCGCGAGCTGTGGGAGAAGATCGCGCACGCCGCCTGGGCCTCGGCCGATCCGGGCTTGCAGTTCGACACCACGATCAACGATTGGCACACCTGCGCGGGCTCGGGGCGGATCAACGCCTCCAACCCGTGCTCGGAATACATGTTCCTCGACGACACGGCTTGCAATCTCGCCGCGGTCAACCTCCTCGCCTTCCGCAAAGAAGACGGCGCTTACGACATCGCCGCCTTCGAGCACGCGATCCGGCTTTGGACCATCACGCTTGAGATCTCGGTGCTGATGGCGCAGTTCCCCTCGCGCGACATCGCGCGCCTCTCCTACGAGTATCGCACCCTCGGCCTCGGCATCGCCAATCTCGGCGGGCTGTTGATGAGCTCGGGGCTCTCCTATGACAGCGCCGAGGGTCGCGCGATCTGCGGCGCCTTGACGTCGATCGTCACCGGCATCGGCTATGCGACCTCGGCCGAGATGGCGGGCGAATTGGGCGCCTTCCCCGGCTTCGAGAAGAATCGCGAGCACATGCTGCGCGTCATTCGCAATCATCGCCGCGCCGCGCATGGCGAGAAGAGCGGCTATGAGAAGCTCTCGGTCGCGCCGGTGCCGCTCGACGCCGTCAACTGCCCGGAAAAAGCACTGATCGCCGCGGCCGAGCACGCTTGGGACGTGGCCTTGGCCTTGGGCGAGCGCTTCGGCTATCGCAATGCGCAAGCGACCGTGATCGCGCCCACCGGCACGACCGGCCTCGTCATGGATTGCGACACCACCGGCATCGAGCCCGATTTCGCCATCGTCAAATTCAAGAAGCTCGCGGGCGGCGGCTATTTCCGCATCATCAACCGCGCCGTGCCCGAGGCGTTGAAGACGCTGGGCTATGCCCAGGCCGAGATCGAGGCGATCACGCGCTACGCCGTCGGCCACGGCACGCTCGAGAACGCGCCCGCCTTGAACCACAAGCAGCTGAAGGCCAAGGGCTTCACCCAGGGCGCGATCGAGACGCTCGAGACCGCGCTGCAATCGGCCTTCGACATCCGCTTCGTCTTCAACAAATGGACCTTGGGCGAGGAATTCTGTAAGGCCGCCTTCGGCTTCACCGGCGAGCAGCTCAACGATCCGAGCTTCGACATGCTGACGGCGCTGGGCTTCCCCAAGGCCGAGATCGACGCCGCCAACACCTTCTGCTGCGGCGCCATGACCTTGGAAGGCGCGCCGCATTTGAAGGACGAGCACCTCGCCGTCTTCGACTGCGCCAATCCCTGCGGCCGCATCGGCAAGCGCTGCCTCTCGGTCGAAAGCCATATCCGCATGCTGGCGGCGGCCCAGCCCTTCATCTCGGGCGCCATCTCCAAGACCATCAACATGCCCAACGCGGCGACGGTCGACGATTGCAAGCAGGCCTATATGCTGTCCTGGAAGCTCGGCCTCAAAGCCAACGCGCTTTATCGCGACGGCTCGAAGCTGTCGCAGCCGTTGCAAGCCCAGCTCATCGAGGACGATGACGACGAGGACGCGGTCGCCGATCTGATGGAGAAGCCGCTGGCCGAGCGCGTGCCGGTGGTGGCCGAGCGCATCGTCGAGCGCGTGATCGAGCGCGTCGTCCAGAGCCGCGAGCGCCGCCGCCTGCCGCAACGGCGCAAGGGCTATACCCAGAAGGCCGTGGTCGGCGGGCACAAGGTCTATCTCCGCACCGGCGAATACGAGGACGGCAAGCTCGCCGAGATTTTCCTCGACATGCACAAGGAGGGCTCGGCCTTTCGCTCGCTGATGAACAATTTCGCGATCGCGATCTCGATCGGCCTTCAATACGGCGTGCCGCTCGAGGAATTCGTCGAGGCCTTCACCTTTACCCGCTTCGAGCCCTCGGGCGTGGTCGAGGGCAACGACACGATCAAGATGGCGACCTCGCTGATCGATTACGTCTTCCGCGAGCTCGCCATCTCCTATCTCGGCCGCAACGATCTGGCGCATGACCAGCCGGCCGATCTCGTGCCCGACACGGTCGGCAAGGGCAACAACGAATCGAGCCTGCCCGATGACGGACCCAAATCCGACGTCGCCGCGGTGGTGCAGCGCGTCGCCTCGGTCGGTTATGTCCGCAACAAGCTCACCGTGTTCCAGGGCGGCGCCTCGGGCGGGGCGACGGCGAGCCGCGGCAACACCGCGCTCAACCTGCACCCGGCCGAAGTCGAAGAGGTCGGGGAGATCGAGACCGTCGCCGAGGTCGCGACCACGAGCGAGATGCGCGTCACGCAAAGCCTCGAGACGACGCTGAAATCGGGCACCGCGCTCGGCAATCCCGACAGCCGGGTCGAGAAGATTCGCGCGGCGCGGATGCGCGGCTATGAGGGCGATAGCTGCACGGAATGCGGCAACTTCACTTTGGTACGCAACGGGACCTGCCTCAAA